>CAZTQX010000006.1:0-26348 GCA_964615985.1 uncultured Gammaproteobacteria bacterium
CTATTCATAATAATTACCCCATATCCGCCAAATTACCCTTCTCCTGCAACCAAACCTTCCGATCCGAAGCGCGTTTTTTACCCAACAACATATCCAACATTGCTTCAGTTTGATCCCCCTCTTCAATGGTCAACTGCAACAGACGACGGGTGTCAGGAGCCATTGAGGTTTCACGCAACTGCAACGGATTCATCTCCCCCAAGCCTTTAAACCGAGTGATGCTGATTTTGCCTTTGCGCTTCTCGGCGGCAACGCGATCCAAAATGCCTTGGCGCTCAGCATCATCCACCGCATAAAAGACCTCCTTGCCCACATCAATACGATAGAGCGGAGGCAGCGCCACATGCACATGACCGGCGGCCACCAAAGATGAAAAATGGCGCACAAACAGCGCACACAACAACGTCGCAATGTGCAGCCCATCGGAATCCGCATCGGCTAAAATACAGACTTTGCCGTAACGCAACTTGCTCAGATCGGGGTTGCCCGGCTCCAGCCCCAGCGCCACCGCAATGTCATGCACCTCTTGGGAGGCCAGCACCTGCTCGGAATCCACCTCCCAGGTATTGAGGATTTTGCCCCGCAGCGGCATCACCGCTTGAATCTCCCGATCCCGTGCCTGTTTGGCCGAACCACCCGCAGAGTCGCCCTCCACCAGAAACAGCTCACCCCGTTGCAGCTCTTGAGTGGTGCAATCGGCCAACTTGCCGGGCAACGCCGGACCACTGGTGACTCTTTTACGGGCAATCTTTTTACTCGCTTTGAGACGATTTTGCGCGCTGCTGATGGCCAACTGCGCCAATTCATCACCCATACTCGGATGTTGGTTCAGCCACAGAGCAAACGCATCTTTGGCCACCCCCGAAACAAACGCGGCACACTCACGAGAAGAGAGCCGTTCTTTAGTCTGGCCAGAGAACTGCGGCTCACGGATTTTCACCGACAAAATGTAACTGACCCGATCCCAAACGTCATCGGGAGCCAATTTAACCCCCCGTGGCAGCAATTTACGCAGCTCACAAAAATGACGCATCGCTTCGGTCAAGCCGCTGCGCAGACCGTTAACATGGGTTCCACCTTGCACCGTCGGCACCAGATTAACGTAACTTTCGGTGACCGCCTCACCGCCGTCCAGTAGCCAGCAGAGCGCCCAATCCACCGCTTCGGTTTCACCACTCAAGCTACCCAAAAAGGGTTTTTCCGGCAACTGCGGCAATCCATCCAAAGATTGCTGTAGGTAATCCTCCAGACCATCTTGATAACACCACTCCATCAACTCATCTTCTTTTTCCAGCTTCAAACTGACCTGCAGACCGGAACAAAGCACCGCCTTGGCTTTAAGCAGATGTTTCAGCCGTGAAACAGAAAATTTAGCCGAATCAAAATAATTCTCCTCAGGCCAAAACCGCACCCGTGTGCCGTTGTTCTTTTTACCGACCTTGCCGACCACGCTGAGCGACTCCACCTTGTCGCCCTGCTCAAAAGCGATGTGATGCTCCTTACCGTTACGCTTGATCCAGACATCCAAACGTTTCGAGAGCGCATTGACCACCGAGACCCCCACACCGTGTAGACCGCCGGAAAAGTTGTAGTTGTCATGAGAAAACTTCCCGCCCGCGTGCAAGGTGGAGAGAATCACCTCCACCCCAGGCAACTTCAGCTCAGGATGCTGATCCACCGGCATCCCGCGACCGTCATCAATCACCTGCAAAGAACCGTCTTTAAACAGCGTCACCTCAATACGTGTGGCGAAATTGCCCAACGCCTCATCGACGCTGTTGTCGATCACCTCTTGGGCAAGATGGTTGGGGCGCACGGTGTCGGTGTACATTCCTGGGCGCTTACGCACCGGATCAAGGCCACTGAGAACCTCAATGGAAGCGGCATCGTACTGTTTACTCATGTTCTTTTTCTACCCAACCTGATTATCAAGGAACCGTAGTGTAGCGCAAAGTTTAAGCAGATAACCCGCCATTTTGTTTGTTATTATGGCGCTCAATTTTTCATCGCTCACATAAAATTCGAGCCGCATCCTACAACTTTAACTCTGGAATAATGAAACATGGAATTTGAGTGGATTATATTAGCGCTGGGGGACATCGCTTGGATTGCATTGGCGTTTATCCTCGGTCTGTTTGCCAAAGCCATTAATCTACCACCGTTAGTGGGCTTTCTGGCCACCGGCTTTCTACTCAATTATCTTGGCATCAGCAGCGGCGAGGTACTGCACGAATTGGCGGATTTGGGCATCATTCTCATGTTGTTCATTATTGGCTTGAAGCTGAATCTAAAAATGCTGATTCGACCACAAGTCTGGGCCGTCACCGTACTTCACCTCTCTGCCGTCACGGTGCTCTTCGCGGTACTGATTTTTTCTCTCACCCTTATGAGCCTGCCTCTGTTTTCCGAGCTTGATTTTAAAATTGCCTTATTACTGGCGTTTGCTTTGAGCTTTTCCAGCACCGTCTTTGTGGTGAAAAATCTAGAAGAAAAAGGCGATACAAAATCCCTGCATGGACGAATAGCCATCAGTATTTTGGTAATGCAAGACCTCGCAGCGGTGGTTTTTTTAGCCATCTCTATGGGAAAAGCCCCCTCTTTATCGGCACTGTTTCTACTGCTTCTGATCCCCGCACGCCCCCTATTTCACTACCTGTTACGCAAGAGCGGACACGGTGAGTTGCTCATTCTATACGGTCTGGTTCTGGCATTCGGTGGCGCAGAATTGTTTGATTTAAGCGGCATAAAAGGTGATCTCGGCGCACTGCTAATGGGTGTTTTAATCTCTGCCTACCCTCAATCAAAAGAGCTAGCAAAAACACTGCTCGGTTTTAAAGACCTCTTTTTGGTGGGCTTCTTTCTCTCCATTGGCCTTGCCGGTGAACTCACTCTGGAGACCGCCCTGATCGGCGCACTGCTCGTCCCCCTTGTCTTCATTAAGTCAGCGCTTTTCTTTGCCCTCATGACCCGTTTTAAATTGCGCGCTCGCACCTCGCTGTTAGCCACCCTAAACTTAAGCAACTACAGCGAATTTGGCTTGATTGTCGCCGCTTTGGCGGTCACAAACGGCTGGCTAGGAAGTGAATGGCTGGTCATCATCGCCGTTGCTCTCTCACTCTCCTTTGTTGTTTCTGCACCCTTAAATCACTTCAACGACAAAATTTACAGTCACTATCGAGCCTTTTGGGTCAGCCAACAGAGCAAAGAACGACTACCAGACGACCGAGTATTAGATACTCTGGGAGCAACCATTGCCATTTTTGGTATGGGGCGGGTAGGCAGCGGGGCCTACGATAAAATGCATCAACTGCACGGTGCAACAGTGGTGGGGGTCGACTTTGATAACGATTTAGTCATCAAACATCAGGAAGCGGGACGCAAAGCACTGCACGGCGATCCCAGTGACAGCGATTTTTGGGAAAAAATAGAGCACAAACACCGCATCGAACTGGTCATGCTGGCACTGCCAAATTTACAATCCAATCTGGATGCCCTAAAAGAGCTGAAGAGCGTTGCCTTCTCAGGGCGCATTGCTGCAATTGCACGTTTTCCCGATGAAATCCCTCTGCTCCTGCAAGCAGGAGCCACCGCAGTATTTAATATCTACACAGAAGCAGGCAGTGGTTTTGCAGATCATGTTGAATTGAATGCCATCAACTCAACGCCAACTTCTCCAATGCCCACTTAAGCTGAGCTGCCAACACACCCTCCGCCCCAGAGAACTTGAGCTGCAACGCTTGACGCACCTCTTCTGAAGGTTTTCCGTTCGCCAAAGCAATGCTGATGTTACGCAACCAACGTTGATAACCGATGCGCCGCACCGGCGAACCTTGAAAACGCTCTAAAAACTGCGCTTTACTCCACTGATAAAGATCCAGCAATTGGGGTCGATCCAACCCGTGACGTACGGCAAAATCCAACTCTTGGCTCTGCTTGGCAAACCGATTCCAGGGGCAAACCAATTGGCAATCATCGCAGCCGTAAATGCGATTACCCAACTGCGAGGCCAGTGGATCGGCAATAAAACCGTCGTATTCGATGGTCAGATAAGAGATGCAGAGGCGAGCATCTAGCTCATAAGGAGCGACAATGGCCTGCGTTGGACAGATCGTCATACAGGCAGAACAGCTGCCGCAGTGACTTTGATTTAATCCTGAAGGGGTGATCGGCAACGGCAGGTCGGTGTAGATCTCACCGAGAAAAAACCACGAACCGGCTTTTTTATTGATCAAATTGGTGTGTTTGCCAATCCAGCCCAAACCGGCTTTTTCTGCCAGCGGTTTCTCCATTACCGGCGCACTGTCCACAAAGACCCGATACCCAAACTCGCCCACCTCTGCCGCCATTTTATTGGCCAAGGTCTGTAATTTCTTGCGCATCACTTTGTGGTAATCGCGCCCCAGAGCGTAACGAGAGAGATACGCCAAAGAGGGATCTTGCAAAATTTGAATCGGCGTGGCGGCCTCCGGTGGCCAATAATCCATTCGCAACGAAATCACCCGCAGCGTGCCAGGTTCCAGCTCCGCTGGGCGAGTGCGCTTGCTGCCGTGACGCTGCATGTACTCCATCGACCCCATAAAACCACGCGCCAACCACGACTCAAAATAGGCTTCGATGTGACTCAAATCGGTGTCGGTCACTGCAAGCTGCTGAAAACCCAGCTCCGCCGCCCAGTTCTGCATCTGTTGATAAAGTTGAGTGTAATTCAAATGGAGCCGTAGGGGCTGGCCCCTGTGTCTGCCCGTAGAGACAAAGCATGCTTTGTCTCTACCTGTGTCTGCGTTTTAAATTGAGCGGTAAATTTAACAGGGCACCCACAGGGGGATGCCCCTACCGTTGAATCAACCAAAATCAGCTTAATTTTTAATCCGATACTCAGCCGAACGCGCATGTGCCACCAAACCCTCACCGTGCGCCAAAATCGAAGCGGTCTTGCCCAGAGTTGAGCCACCCTCTGCCGAACAACCAATCAGACTGGAGCGTTTCTGGAAATCATACACCCCCAGCGGCGAAGAAAAACGTGCGGTGCGCGAGGTGGGCAGGACGTGATTCGGCCCCGCACAATAATCCCCCAGCGCCTCGGCGGTGTAGCGTCCCATAAAGATCGCGCCAGCGTGACGAATCTCTTTGGCCATCTCTGTGGCGTTCTCCACCGACAGCTCCAGATGTTCAGGAGCGATAAAATTGGCCACCGTCACCGCCTCATCAAGATCTTTGACCTGAATCAGCGCACCGCGATCTTTCAGAGAAGTCTCGATGATCTGTCGGCGTGGCATCTCATCCAACAGACGGTTGATGCTCGCCTCGACCTGATCCAGATAATCGCCATCGGGACAGAGCAGAATGGACTGCGCATCTTCGTCATGCTCCGCCTGCGAGAAGAGATCCATCGCAATCCAATCGGGATCGGTCTGACCATCACAGATAATCAAAATCTCCGAAGGACCGGCGATCATGTCGATGCCAACGGTGCCAAACACCATCCGTTTGGCGCTGGCCACATAAATATTACCAGGGCCAACGATCTTATCCACCTGCGGCACTGTCTCGGTACCATAAGCCAAAGCCGCCACCGCCTGCGCGCCACCGATGGAGAAGACCCGATCCACTCCAGCCAAACAGGCCGCCGCCAACACCAGCTCATTCAATTCACCACCCGGAGTGGGTACCACCATAATCAACTCTGCCACACCCGCCACCTTAGCGGGGATGGCGTTCATCAACACCGATGACGGGTAAGCCGCTTTGCCACCGGGGACATAAAGACCAACCCGATCCAGCGGCGTGACCTGCTGACCCAAAACGGTACCGTCCGCTTCGGTGAAACTCCACGACTCCATCTTTTGCCGTTCAGCGTAGGTTTGCAGACGCTTTACCGACAGCTCCAAAGCCTCGCGCTGCTCGTCGGGAATACTCTCCAACGCTTGGCGTAGACGGGCGGGCGGAATCTCCAGCTCGGCCATTGAGTCCACACTCAAAGCATCAAAACGGGCGGTGTACTCCAACAAGGCACGGTCACCGGTGGTTTTCACCGCCGCCAAAATTTCTTCCACCCGCTGTTGAATGGCGCGATCCGAGCTGCTTTCCCAAGCCAGCAACGACTCCAATTCAGCCTGAAAACCGTCTGCGACTGAATTTAAACGTGTGATCGCCACCATCAAACCTCTCCCAACTTAACCGGCTGAGAAGCGGTTTTGTTAGCTGCCTCGCTACGCCGCGCTCGAACCGCCTCAGCCAACTCGTGCAACAACGGCACGGTACTCTGCCAATCAATACAGGCATCGGTGATGCTCTGGCCGTAGACCAAATCATCCACTTCAATCACATCTTGACGACCGGCCACCAAGTGGCTCTCCAGCATCAAACCAAAAATGCGTTCATCGCCTTTGGCCACTTGATGTGCCACATCACGACAGACATCTCCTTGACGTTCAGGCATTTTACGGCTGTTGGCGTGACTGCAATCCACCATCAAACGCGGCAACAGACCGGCTTTACCCAACAACTTGGAAGCATCATCGACACTAGCAGCATCGTAATTGGGCTGCTTGCCACCACGCAAAATCACATGGCTGTCAGGGTTGCCGGTGGTGGCAAAAATGGCTGAATTACCACCCTTGGTCACGGAGAGAAAATTATGTGGCCGCGAAGCCGAACCGATGGCATCCACCGCCACCTGCAGACCACCATCGGTGCCGTTTTTAAAGCCCACCGGACAAGAGAGACCCGAAGCCAGCTCCCGATGTGCTTGGCTCTCGGTGGTGCGTGCGCCGATGGCACCCCACGAAATCAAATCCGCCACGTACTGAGGGCTGATCAAATCCAGATATTCCGTCCCAGCAGGCATTCCCATTTCGGCCAGATCCAACAACAGGTGGCGCGCCAGCTCCAAACCTTTATTGATTTCAAAACTGCCATCCAGATTCGGGTCGTTAATCAAACCCTTCCAGCCGACGGTGGTGCGCGGTTTTTCAAAATAGACCCGCATCACAATCAGCAGGTCTTCACTCAATTCTCGACTCACCGCCAACAATTTCTGCGCATACTCACGCGCAGCAGCAGAATCATGCACCGAACAAGGGCCGACAATCACCAGCAGGCGATCATCATGGTTGTGCAAAATATTGTGGATGCCTTGACGCGCTGCAAAGACCGTTTTTGAGGCCGCCTCACTGAGCGGAAACTGCTCGTGCAACTCTCGGGGTTTCAAAAGTTTTTTGGTCTCAAGAATGCGCAGATCATCGGTTGGGTGTTTCATCTCTCGTTCCTTACTCAGACTCGACCGCAGCAGCAAACCGTTCGATCAGTTGCTGCACCCGAGCGTGTTTCATTTTCATTGAGGCTTTATTAACCACCAGCCGTGAGCTGATGTCAGCAATGTGCTCCATCGGCTCCAGACCGTTGGCACGCAAGGTATTGCCGGTATCCACCACATCCACAATCAGATCCGACAGACCCACAATGGGGCCCAACTCCATCGAACCATAAAGTTTGATCACCTCCACCTGCTGCCCCTGCGCGGCAAAATAACGCTGCGCACAGTTGACAAATTTGGTGGCGATGCGCAAACGGCCATCGCTGGGTGGCACAAAGCCCACTGGTCCGGCGGTCATCAATTTGCAGCGCGCGATCTTCAGATCCAGCGGCTCATAGAGACCCTCGCCACCGTGCTCCATCAAAACATCTTTGCCCGCTACCCCCACATCCGCTGCCCCGTACTGAACGTAGGTCGGCACATCTGAGGCACGAATGATCACCAGTTTCACGTCATCGTGATTGGTGTCCAAAATCAGCTTGCGGCTGCGTTCAGGATCATCCAGCGGCTCGATGCCCGCAGCGGCCAGCAGTGGCAAGGTCTCTTTATAAATACGCCCTTTGGAGAGCGCAATGGTCAATCCGTTTTTCATTGTTGTACTCATGAATTCAATCTGGAAGACGACGAATGCTGGCACCCAGCAGCGCCAATTTCTCTTCAATACGTTCGTAACCACGGTCGATGTGGTAGATGCGATCCACCACTGTCTGACCCTCGGCAATCATACCGGCTAAAATCAGACTGGCAGAGGCGCGCAGGTCGGTGGCCATCACCGGTGCACCGGTCAATTTCGCCACGCCGGTGACGATGGCCGTGTTGCCCTCAACCCGAATATCAGCTCCCATGCGCTGCAACTCCTGCACATGCATAAAACGGTTTTCAAACACCGTCTCGGTAATGCGACCCACACCGTCGGCCACCGTGTTCAAAACCATGAACTGCGCTTGCATGTCAGTGGGGAAATCGGGATAGGGAGCGGTGCAGATGTCCACCGCCTTGGGTCGCGCACCCTGCATGTCCAACTCGATCCAGCTCTCCCCCACATCCAAAACCGCCCCCGCTTCCACCAATTTATCCAGCACCACCCCCATCAAACTGGGATCTGTGTCTTTCACCAAAATACGACCGCCACTGATGGCTGCTGCCAATAAAAAAGTGCCGGTTTCAATGCGGTCTGGGGTCACACGATAACGCACCCCTTGCAATTGCTCCACCCCTTCAATGGTCAAGGTATCGCTGCCAGCACCGCTGATTTTGGCCCCCATTTCGTTAAGGAAATTGGCCAGATCCACTACCTCTGGTTCACGAGCGGCATTGTTTATCACCGTAGTGCCGTTGGCCAACGCCGCTGCCATCATCAGATTTTCAGTACCGGTGACCGTCACCAACGGCAGATTCAAAGTAGCTCCCTGCAAACGCTCACAGCGAGCTTTAATGTAGCCATTTTCCACCACGATCTCAGCGCCCATCGCCCGCAGTCCTTCCAAATGCAAGTCCACCGGACGAGAACCAATAGCACACCCGCCGGGTAGAGAAACCTCCGCTTGGCCAAAACGCGCCAGCAATGGCCCTAACACCAAAATGGAAGCACGCATGGTTCTGACCAAATCATAGGGGGCCACAAAGTCATCCACTTCGCTGGCATCCGCTTCAATGGCCATCTTTTCATCTAAGGTCAGACGCATCCCCATACGCCCCAACAAGGCCATCATGGTAGTCACATCGTGCAGATGGGGTACATTTTCAATAACAGCCGTGCCTCTGACAAGCAAAGTAGCAGCTAAAATAGGCAACACTGCGTTTTTAGCACCGGAAATACGCACGGAACCGCTCAGAGGGCGACCCCCATTGATCAGCAATTTATCCATGGGATATAGGCTTCTTAGGTGAGACCAAGGTAAAAAGGCTGCCAATCATATAGAAAAAAAGCGGCCAGAGAAACCAGACAGCAAAACGCCCTGAAAATCAGGGCGTTTTCGACTGCACTGCCTGCGTTTTAGTTCACGATTCCAGCGGCAACAGCTCTTGCAAACCGTTAATCTGTGCAATCTGGATCAACTGCGGCGGCAAGTTACGAAAATGCAGTGTCTGTTGCTGCTCAGCAGCCAAGCGCATCCACTCCAGCAGCAGCGCCAAACCGGCACTATTGGAATCACTCACTGCTTTCAGATCAACAACAATGGCAGCAGACCAATCAAATTGACGTTTGGAGTACGCCAACAAGGTAACCACACTCGCAAAATCGAGTTGACCATGCAAAGTAAAAAGACCCGTACCGCTGGACTCTAACCGACACTCAGACATTAAGGCTGCTCGGTTGTTATGGTGGCCTGCTTATCAGACAAACGTTGATTTTTCTCTTGCAGCACATTAATCAAACCTGAAATGCCGTTTTTGCTCACTTCGCCGGTAAAACTGCTGCGATAGTTGGTCACCAAACTGATGCCATCAATGGTGATGTCATAAATCTTCCAACTCGCTGCTTTCTTACGCAAACGGTAAACCATCGAGATCGAAGCTGCGCCTGCTTGCAGCACCTTTGAACGTACTTGAGCGCGATTCTTGCGCGAACTGGCACGGAACGGCAAAAATTTAATTTCATGTTTGGCAAATTCGGACAACGAATTGGCGTAGGTGCTGACCAACAACTCGCGGAATTGCTCTTCCAACTCGCCTCGCTGTTCAGCCGTTGCTTTGCGCCAGTTTTTTCCTACTGCCAATTTAATCATGGCATTAAAATCCATGTGCGGCAAAATCAGTTTGTCCACCTGTTGGCGCAAAAAAACCGGATCAGCTTTAAGACGCTCCCGTTCTTCTTTCAACAACTTAAACAGAGAATCCGTGGTTTCGATCACCATCTCTTGCGGTGAATTTGCCAGCGTGACGTTTGAAAACAGCGCCAACAGAGAAAAGGCCAATATTTTTGTTAGGGTTTTCATTTTTTTATCCAATCCAAGCGTTATTTTAGAGCCGTTAGTGTTTATAGAATAAATTAAGTTCGCCAACAAGATTCCCAAGAGAGTCACGCAATACCACCCCCTCAGTCACAAAACTACTCGCCGCTGGCTTTATCAAACAAAAACTTACCAATCAACTCCTCCAACACCATCGCCGATTGAGTGACCTGCAACTCATCGCCATCCCGCAAGACCGTCTCCTCAGCCCCAGGCTCCAGACCGATGTACTGCTCACCCAACAGGCCAGCGGTAAAGATGCTGGCGGAACTGTCTTCAGGAAAATGAGCATAATCTGCTTCGATCAACAACGTCACCTCAGCCTGAAACTGCTCTGTATCGTAACGAATGGCACTAACTCTGCCAATCAGCACCCCGCTGGCGGTGATCGGCGCACGTACCTTCAAACCACCGATGTTGTCAAAACGCGCGGTGAGCCGATAGCCCTCACCGCCCTGCAAACCGCTGAGATTGCTCACCTGCATCGCCAACATAAGCAACGCCGCCAACGCCAACGCCACAAACAGACCCACCATAATTTCGATATTGCGCTTAGCCATTACGTTTAACTCCCAAACATCAGTGCTGTCAGCACAAAATCCAAACCCAAAATGGCCAACGAAGCGTGCACCACGGTACGGGTGGTCGCTCGACTGACCCCTTCGGAAGTTGGCAGCGCATCGTAACCTTCAAACAAAGCGATCCATGTGATCACCAACCCAAAGACCACACTTTTAATCACCCCGTTGAGCACATCTTCGACAAAATCCACCTTAGCGTGCATCTGTGACCAAAAAGCCCCCTCATCAATGCCCAACAGCTCCACTCCGACCAGATAACCGCCCATCACCCCAATGGCGCTGAACATCAACGCCAACAACGGCATGGCGATAAAACCGGCCAAAAAACGCGGCGCTAAAATACGTTTAAAGGGATCAACCGCCATCATCTCCAATCCTGACAACTGCTCAGTGGCTTTCATCAAACCGATCTCAGCGGTCAAGGCCGAACCCGCACGACCGGCAAACAGCAATCCCGCCACCACCGGCCCCAATTCACGCACCAAGGTCAAGGCTACCATTACTCCCAACGACTCCTCAGCCCCGAAATCCACCAAGGTATTATAACCTTGCAACCCCAGCACCATGCCGACAAACAACCCAGCAACCAAGGTAATCAGTAGGGTTAACACCCCCACCGAATGCAGCTGCTGCACCACCAAGCCGAAACGACGCAACGACATCGGCAAACTGACCAGAAACTGCCATAAAAACAGATGGCCGCGTCCCAAACGTTGAAAAAAACCCAACGTCGAATGGCCCATATTTTGTAGGTAACTGATCATCAAATAACGTCCAATAGATCCTGTTGGTAATCCAAAGCCGGATAATGAAACGGCACCGGTCCATCGGCGCGACCGTCCAAAAACTGCTTCACCCACTCCGAATCCGACTGCCACAACTGCTGTGGAGAACCGTGCTCCACCACCTTGCCATTAGAAATCAAATACACATAATCGGCAATGGAAAGCGTCTCCGGCACATCATGGGAAACAATGATGCTGGTCAAACCCAAAGCATCATTCACAGTGCGAATCAGCTCCACCAGCACCCCCATCGAGATGGGGTCTTGGCCAGTAAACGGCTCATCATACATGATCATCATCGGATCCATAATCAACGCTCGCGCCAAAGCCACACGACGCGCCATGCCCCCAGAAAGCTCCGAAGTGTGTAGATCTCGTGCGCCGCGCAAGCCCACCGAATGCAGACGAGTCAGCACCAACGGTTGAATCAAACTTTCTGGCAGTTGAGTGTGCTCACGCAGCGGAAAAGCCACGTTTTCATAGACGCTCAGATCCGTTAGCAAGGCTCCGCTTTGAAACAACATGCCCATCTTTTGGCGCAACTGATAGAGGCTTTTTTTGCCAATACGATGCACGTCCTGACCGTCCACTTTCAGTGAACCCTGATCCGGCTGCAACTGAGCGCCGATCAATTTCAACAAAGTGGTTTTGCCGGTACCACTGGGTCCCATAATCGCGGTCACTTTGCCGCGTGGAATATCCAGATTGACCCCATCAAAAATTTTTCGCTCACCCCGTGAAAAATGCACATCACGAATCTGAATCAAACTCTCATCATTTGTCATTAAAATTTGCTCCCTCAAATACGCTCATGCCAACAGATCCACCAACAACTGACATTGATGCAGATACTCCACAGAGGGAGAATCCGCCTCCAGCAGCAACACCAAGTCATCAGATTCAAGCGCATCGCTGGCTAAAATTTGCTGCAACTGCACACGCAACTCCCGCAGAGACAAACTCCCATCCACAAACAGCAGTGGCGCACAGACCGCAGAGCATGATCCATTCTGCTGCCAACAGAGCCGCCAACCCCGCGCCGTCAACTGCTCAACCTGCTCAGCACTGAGCGCACCATCCAAACAACGCAAATAGAGTGGCATCTCTGCGGGCAGCAAAACCGTCTGCTTTAATAACAGCTCCAATTGAATCGTCGTTACACTGCAAACAACCCCTTGCAGTCGCCGCACAAGCTCAATCGGTAAAGAACTCAGAGCCGTAAACGAGTCAAATTTCAGTTCATACAACAATTTAAAGTCATCATCCAGATCATCCAGCCATTCAATAACCTCTTCGCTAGAAGACGAATTTATATCGTCTTGCAGTAAAAGTAAGGCACGAAATTCGTTGCTGTAATAACTCAAGCGCCACTCTAAGGGCAAATCATCGGGATAAAAACTCTCACACCAAGTAGGGTGAGAAACACCTCGACTGCCAACAAAAATCGTTTTATTCATTTTTAGTGCTATTTCAGAAAATTTTTACGACATTACCTTAAAATCATCTCAAAATTGAACGATAACAGACTTCACCCAGTCGCAACACTGGCCTACAATGTGTCCACAAAAAAGGCATGACAAGCAAGTTAAGCCAATAAAAACATGATGCACACTAACAGAACAACAACAATATTTTCCCATCCTGTCCGCTATCTGCTCACCATTTTACTGGTCAGCAGCAGCTTTGGTTGTGCAACCCTGTCCAACCCTGTCCAAGAAAATGACCCGTGGGAGCGTTACAACCGCTCCATGTACCAGTTTAATGACGGCTTAGATCGCGCTCTAATCAAACCCATCGCCAAAGGTTACCAATTTATTTTACCCAGCTTCGTGCAGACGGGAGTCAGTAATTTTTTTGGCAATCTAGATGATGTGGTCGTTATTATCAACGACATTTTGCAGCTAAAAGGACGACAAGGGCTGCAAGACGGCATTCGAGTCATTACCAACTCAAGTCTAGGTTTACTGGGTGTTATCGACGTTGCCAGAGCCCTCGGGCTGGAAAAACACAACGAAGATTTTGGCCAAACACTCGGCTACTGGGGGGTTCCCAGCGGCCCCTATTTTGTCCTGCCGCTGTTTGGTTCCAGCAGTTTGCGCGACAGTGTCGGTATCTACAGTGACAGTTTGATAAACCCACTTTACGTCAATATTGCTGCAGAGTACGGCAACAGCGCCATGTGGAGTACCGTCTCCCTCAATCTGGTTAACATTCGCGCTCGCCTGCTGAAAACCAGCAACATTCTTGATACCGCCTCACTGGATCCCTACGCCTACACTCGTGAAGCCTATCTACACCGTCGCCAAAACTTAGTCCACGACGGCACTGTGCCCAACAGTGACAACCTCTCTGATGAACTGGATGAATTAGATGCCTTGGACGAATTGGATAAGCTCGACGAAGCAGCTACTAGCAGCAACGAACGACGACAAAATCCCACTTAGGCCGCGACAAATGCTTGCAAAATGGACATAAGCCGATTTAAATACAGCCCCCTATTACCGGCTCACACCGCAAAGAAAGCCATGAATCGAGAAAAACTACAGCAGCTGGGACTGGCGGTGATCCAAACCGAACGCGCCGCACTGCAAGAGCTGGAAAGCCGCATTGATGAACAGTTCGTACACGCTTGCGAACTGATTCTAGAGTGCCAAGGCCGCATTGTGGTCACCGGCATGGGCAAATCAGGCCACATCGGCGGCAAAATTGCCGCCACTCTGGCCAGCACCGGCAGTCCGGCTTTTTTTGTTCACCCTGGCGAGGCCAGCCACGGCGATCTAGGCATGATCACTCCTCAAGACGTGGTGTTGGCGCTCTCCAATTCCGGTGAAACTCAAGAACTATTGACCATTATCCCGATCATCAAACGTTTGGGCATTCCCCTCATCACCCTGACCGGCAACCCCAACTCCACCATGGCCAACGCCGCCAACGCCAACTTAAATGTCAGCGTCAGCCAAGAAGCCTGCCCACTGGGCTTGGCACCCACCGCCAGCACCACCGCCACCTTGGTGATGGGCGATGCCTTAGCCGTGGCACTACTGGAGAGCCGTAACTTCACCGCTGAAGATTTTGCCCGTTCTCATCCGGGTGGCAGTTTAGGGCGACGGCTGCTGCTGCACGTCGGTGACATCATGCACACGGCAGATGAAATCCCCAAAGTTCTACCAAACGCCAGCCTCAGCGAAGCGCTGCTGGAAATGACTCGCAAAGGACTTGGCATGACTGCCATCGTTGATCAACAAAACGTCATGCTCGGTATCTACACCGACGGTGACCTGCGCCGTACCTTGGATGCCGAGATGAATTTGCAGCAAACGCCCATCACCGAGGTGATGCAGCGAAACTGCAAAACCATCGATGCAGAAAGTCTCGCCGCCGAAGCACTGCAACAGATGGATCAGCACAAAATCAACGCCCTGCTGGTCACCGATTCAGAGCACCATCTGCTGGGCGCACTCAATATGCACGATCTGCTGCGCGCTGGCGTGGTCTAAACTAACAAGAGAAATTTATGCACTCGATTCAGCAAAAAGCCGCTCAAATCCGTTTGGTCATTTTTGATATTGACGGTGTCCTCACCAGCGGAGCGCTGTTTATTGGCGACGATGGTCAAGAATACAAAGCATTTCACTCCCGCGACGGTCACGGTCTGCGCATGCTGCAAGACTCTGGGGTACAAGTGGCTATCATCACCGGGCGCAGCTCCAAGGTCGTGCAACACCGAGCCAAAGATCTGGGCATTCAGCACGTCTACCAAGGACGGCGTGAAAAGCTGCCCGCCTTTGAGGAGCTGCTGCAGGCCACCGGCTTCTCGGCAGAACAGGTCGCCTACGTCGGTGACGATGTCATGGATCTGCCGATTATGATCCGCACTGGCTTGGCCATTGCGGTGCAAGATGCCCATAGCTTAGTGAAAAAAAAGGCACATTGGCTCACTCCCAGCAATGGGGGTATGGGTGCAGGACGAGACGTTTGCGAGCTGATTATGGATGCTCAAGGCAGTTTGGAACCGGCTTTAGCAGCCTATTTAGTGAAGTAATTCACCTCAATGAACAGCATCCGCATTTTTATTGTGTTACTGATGGCACTGGCAGCCAGCGCATCTTGGTGGTTCAAGCAACACCCTGACCGGCTTTCCAGCAAACCTCAACCCGCCACCGGACACTATGCCGACTTTTTTCTGCGAGAATTTAGCATTCACCAGTTTCATCCAGATGGTTCAGAACAGCGTCTGTTACAAGGCCGCTATCTAGAACACTTCCCCAATGATGACTCAACTCAGGTCAGTCAGGCACACATCAAAACTCAAATACCCGCACAAGCCACTTGGATCATTGACGCTCAGCACGCCCATCTCATTCACAACGGTGATCAAATTGTTTTAACCGATGACGTGGTAATGCAGCGCCTCCCATTTGCACAGTTCTTTCCACTGCGCCTCGAAACCGAATTACTGCATCTCGATACAATTAAAAACCAAGCACAAACCGATCAAGCAGTCCAGCTCAGCTCCGCCAATTGGCACTGGTACGCCATCGGCATGACTGCTGATCTGAATGAGAATAAACTGACCCTCCTCTCTCACGTCAAAGGCCACCATGCAGCACAGACTCCTTAAACTTTTTCTCGCCGCCCTGCTGATATTGTTTTCACAGACTGGATGGAGCAAACAGAGCGACCGCGATCAAGCGGCCACCATTGAGGCAGATCGGGTCGAATTTGACGATCAAAAAAAGCTCAGCGTCTATCAAGGCAATGTCATTTTCATCCAAGGCAGCACCAAAATCAGTGCTGAACAGATGACTCTCTACAATAAAGAAGGCCAACTGGATCGGCTGCGTATTGAAGGCAAGCCTGCAACATTCAGCCAGCTGGACGATGACAACAAACCCATTGATGCCAACAGCACTCTGATGCACTACTACACCGACAGTGGTTTATTAAAACTGCGTGGCAACGCTCAACTGACCCGCCCAGGCGAGAGTATTCAGAGCGAACAGATTGACTACAACAGCAAAGATAAAACCGTTCTTGCCAATTCAACCAATGAAAAAGGCAATACAAAAGGCCGCGTCAAGATCATTTTACTGCCCAACAAAACCGACGGCCAACAAACCCCATGAAACAGCTGCAAGCCCGCAATATTTACAAAAAATTTGGCAAACGGCAGATTCTCAACGGCGTTTCGCTGGAGGTCAACAGCGGCGAAGTGGTCGGCCTACTCGGTCCCAACGGGGCGGGCAAAACCACCTGTTTTTACAGCGTGGTGGGTTTAATCACCCCCGACAAGGGTGAAATTTGGCTGGATGAACAAGACATCTCTCAGTACCCAATGCACGCCCGCGCCCGTTTAGGCATCGGTTACTTGCCTCAAGAAGCCTCGGTGTTTCGCAAACTGAGCGTTGCCAATAACATTATGGCCATTTTGGAGGTACGCAAAGAGCTGACCTCTGAGCAGCGCCAGCAACGACTCGAAGAGCTGCTGGAAGAGCTGCAAATCAGCCACATCCGCGAAAGCGAAGGCATCAGCCTCTCCGGTGGTGAACGACGACGGGTTGAGATTGCTCGCGCCTTGGCGGCTGAACCACACTTTATTCTGCTGGATGAACCCTTTGCTGGTGTCGACCCGCTCTCGGTCATTGAGATTCAGCGCATTGTCACCCACCTCACTCAACGGGGCATTGGCGTTCTGATCACTGACCATAATGTGCGCGAAACCCTTGGAATTTGCCAACGCGCCTATATCCTAAGTGATGGCAAGGTCATCGCTGAAGGCAGTTCAGAACAAATTTTAGCCAACCAACAAGTTAGACAAGTCTATCTTGGCAGCGATTTTCGTCTATAAAGAGACGAATGACGCTTTACATTGGAAGCGACAAAGCCTATCTTTAACAAGAAGCCTTTTCATCTCTGGCTCTGAAATCAATATAGAATTAAATTCTGATCGAAGGGGGAAATACGCTAAGATGGTAACCACAACACTCTCGGACACTGTCGAAAACAGACTCCTACTCCAACCTAACTCGATTATGGGATCTATTTAGACACTCATCTATGAAACACTCTCTTCAGCTACGCATCGGTCAACATCTCACCATGACACCGCAGTTGCAACAGGCCATTCGCTTGTTGCAGCTCTCCACCCTAGAATTACAGACGGAAATTCAAGAAGCCCTCGAATCCAACCCCATGTTGGAGATGGAAGAAGAGCAAGCAGAAAAAAATAACACCGCCGAAGAAAATAGAGACGAAGCAGAAAAACAAGCCAGTGATACTGAAAACAATGAAGCCCCCATTGAAGAGACCCCCATAGAGGATCTCAACAACGACACTATTCCCGAAGAGTTACCCGTGGACAGTGTTTGGGATGACATCTACGAACCCTCCTACAGCAGCGGCAGTGCCTCCAGCGAAGAGAACCCCGACTTTCTTGAATTCCAAAGCAACGACATCGACAGTTTGCAAGATCACCTGTTCGAACAGCTGCACCTAAGCGCCTTGACGGGTAACGACCAAATCATTGTCGCCGCCATTATTGACTCCATTGACGAAAGCGGTTACCTCACCGACAGTCTGGAAAACATTCTGGAAGGTATTCTCAAAGAGGGACTGGACGTTGAACTACAAGAGTTAGAAACCGGTTTAAACTGGATTCAACACCTTGATCCACCTGGTGTTGGCGCACGCAACCCACGAGAATGTTTGCAACTGCAACTGCAACAGTTCCCCAGTGAAACTGAGGGTCTGGCGGATGCGCAACGCCTGCTTGAGCATCACCTCGAACTGCTCGCTTCACATGATTTTATTCGTTTACGCCGAGCGATGAAAGTCAGTGAAAAAGAGCTGCTCACCGCAATCGAACTGATCCAGTCCCTCTCGCCACGTCCTGGCTCACAGATCGACAGCCAAAGCACCGCCTACATCGTGCCCGACGTGTTTGTCAGCAAACAAAAAGGCAAATGGCGTGTTGAGCTGAACCCTGACATTGCCCCACGATTACGAATTAACAACCTCTACTCGGGGCTGGTGCGACGGGCGGACAAAAGTGAACAGAATAATTTTCTACGCAATCATCTGCAAGAAGCCCGCTGGTTTATCAAAAGTTTGCAAAGCCGCAATGAAACGTTGCTTAAAGTGGCCACCGCCATCGTCACTCGTCAACGCGGCTTTTTAGAGTACGGCGATGAAGCAATGAAACCGATGGTGTTGCGCGACATTGCCGAACAGTTGGAGATGCACGAATCCACCATTTCCCGAGTCACAACGCACAAATACATGCACACACCCCGGGGCATTTTTGAGTTCAAACACTTTTTTTCCAGTCACGTCTCCACCGCCAGCGGTGGAGAGTGTTCGGCCACCGCAATTCGCGCCATGATTCGCAAATTGATTGCAGATGAGCCACACAACAAACCCTTGAGTGACAACAAGATTGCGAATATTCTAGTAGATGAAGGCATTCAAGTCGCTCGTAGAACCATTGCAAAGTATCGGGAGGCTATGGCAATTCCGCCCTCAAATGAGCGTAAGCGCCTGGCCTGACACTTCACCAGCAAGGAGAAATCCATGAATCTAACGGTTACCGGTCATCACGTAGAAGTTACTGACGCATTAAGGAGCTCAGTAACAGATAAATTAGGGCGTGTTGAACGCCATTTTGATAATGTAACGGACATCCGCGTCATTCTCAGCGTTGAAAAACTGCGTCAAAAAGCGGAAGCAACAGTCAATGTCAGTGGGGGCACTCTGTTTGCAGAAGCAATTGAAGGTGATATGTACGCCGCCATTGACCAGTTAGCTGACAAACTGGATCGTCAAGTGATTAAACACAAAGAGAAAAAGAAAAATCACAAGCATGAAAAGATTCAAATTGACTCCTAACCTTCCCTGACGTTACTAAACGTCATTAAAGCTGTTGCGAGAGATTTTTAGATCTGCTTCGTAACAGCCAACTACTCTCCAGAGAACGACACATCACAAGAATCTAATTTCAACCACTCCAGCACACCAACAACACATATTTAACCCTATCGGATCGCCCATGAGCATGGCACACTACGCGCGATTGCTTTTGACTCTGGCTACATCGCCATGGAACAAGACTCATGACCACACTGAAACAACTGCTCACGCCAAATCGAATTTTGCATCAAGCACCTGCCAGCAGCAGCAAAAAAGCACTGGAAACTCTGAGTCAACTGCTCACCTCTGCTACCCCCAACCTCAGCCAAGCGGACATTTTTAACGCCTTGCTGAGTCGAGAACGTCTGGGTAGCACCGGTTTAGGCCACGGTATGGCACTGCCTCATGGCAGAATGGCCTCACTAGATCATCCAGTTGGCGCGGTCGTACTGTTACAATCGGGCATAGACTTCGATGCTCCTGATCGACAGCCCGTTGACCTGCTCTTTTCACTGCTGGTGCCCGAAAGCTGCACCGAAGACCATCTGCACATTTTAGCCAAATTAGCTGAGATGTTCAGCGACCCTCAATTTAGAAATACACTTCGCAACAGCAGCAGTGCCAACCACCTTTATCAACTACTGGATCAGTACCCCGATAAAAACCCCTAGACTTTACCCACATAGGTTATTTTTGAGGAACAAGCCGTGAGCGACAACAAACTCTCCATTCAACAACTGTTTGAAGAAATGCAAGACCATCTCTATCTGGTTTGGCATGCGGGTCTCAACGGCGCAGAACGGCTGCTGCTCCACGAACCAGACTCCGACAAACACCCCTCTCTAATTGGTCATTTAAACCTAATTCAACCCAATCGCATCCAAGTTTTGGGTGAAAATGAATTGCTTTATCTGCAACAAAAACAGCAACGCCACTCCGACAACACCACCTTGCATCAACTTTATCAAAATGATTGTCATGCCATTATTATCGCCGATGATCAAGAAATCCCTGAAAACCTACTCATTTTAGCCGACCAACAAAAAACCGCTCTGTTTGGTTCTGCTCTGCCCAGCCACGAACTGGTCGACAAACTGCGTGATTACCTCTCCAAAACCTTAGCCAAACGCATCACCATCCACGGTGTTTTTATGGAAGTCATGGGCATTGGTCTGCTCATCACCGGTGCCAGCAGCATTGGCAAAAGCGAATTGGCACTGGAGTTGATCAGCCGTGGGCAACGTTTAATTGCCGATGATGCCCCTGAGTTTATTCGCATCAGTCACGACATCATCGAAGGGGTCTGCCCCGAATTGTTACGGGATTTTTTAGAGGTACGGGGACTGGGTATTCTAAATGTTCGAGCCATGTACGGAGCTGCCATCATCAAACAGCGCAAATACCTCAAACTGATCATTCACCTCAAACATCAATCACAACACGACAGCCTGCCCCACGGCATGGAGCGCATTATTGGTAACAGCCGCAGCCGACGGGTCTTAGGGGTCGACATTACCGAAATCACGCTACCCGTCGCGCCGGGGCGTAACCTTGCCGTCTTAGTAGAGACAGCGGTACGTAACTTCCTCCTCTCTGAAAACGGTTACAACGCCGCCAGCGACATGGTTGCCCGACAAAATAGGCTGTTAAATGACAACGGCCAATAAACAAATGAGACTGATTATTCTCAGTGGACTATCTGGTTCAGGTAAAAGTGTTGCCCTCAACACGCTAGAAGATCAAGGCTTTTACTGTATCGACAATTTACCCACTGGGATTTTATTGCCCTTGATTGAAAGCCTGCAACAGGCTCATCTTAATCTCTATGATCGAGTTGCGGTGGGCATTGATGCCCGTAGCGATGCCAATGATTTGAAAAATTTTCCCAGCACCATAAAAACACTCAAGACGCGCGGAGTACAAGTAGAAGTGGTTTTTCTGCATTCAGAACTGAAAACCCTGCTGCTGCGTTTTAGCGAAACTCGGCGTAAACACCCCCTTTCACAACGCGGCATTCCACTTCTGGAAGCGGTGGAAGTCGAGAATGTGGTATTGGGCAAAATTCGCCTGATGGCCGATCTGATTATTGACTCCAGCAGCCTCTCTCTTTACCAACTGCGCAACCTAATCATTCAACGTCTGTTACCCAAAACCAACGACAATTTATCCTTATTAATCCAATCTTTTGGCTTTAAAAAAGGGGTGCCAGGCGACAGCGATTTCGTCTACGATGTACGTTGTCTGCCCAATCCCTACTGGGATCCCCTGTTGCGAGAAAGCACCGGCAGAGATCAAGATGTTGCGGACTATTTGTTACAATTTGATGAGGTTAAACAGATGCTTGAACAGATTCGCCACTTTTTAGAAACTTGGATCCCCTGCTTTCAGCGGGATAAACGCTCCTATCTGACCGTCTCCATCGGCTGTACCGGTGGCCAACATCGCTCGGTTTTTTTAAGTGAAAAACTCTACCAACACTTTCGTGGCCAAGTTAAACACGTTGCTTTACGCCATCGAGAATTGCAGTAAAAAACAGAGGAGAGCAGCGGTGAGCATTGGCATATTAACCATTACACACAATAATATCGGTCATGAAGTTCTGGCCGCAGCAGAGCTGATCGTCACCAAAAACCCACTGAAAAGTGACTCTTTGGCAGTTAAAACCAGCGACGACCCTACCCTCCTACTGGCAAAAACCGAACAGCTGCTCGAACAGTTGGATTCAGGGGACGGGGTGCTAATTCTCACCGATATTTTCGGTTCGACCCCCTGCAATATCGCCAAACAGTTGAGCCACAAACACGAACTGCAAGTTCTTGGTGGACTGAACCTCGCCATGATGGTGCGTATTTTTAACTACGCTCACCTACCGCTTGAGCAACTGACAAACAAAGCCATCGAAGGCGCTCACAACGGTATCATGCAATGTTAACCTTTCATTCACCTCAAACCACACGGAGATAATCATGGTCAGCAGTGAAGTCGAAATCATTAACCGGCTGGGACTGCACGCACGAGCCGCAGCCAAATTTGTCAACATCGCCTCTGGATTCCACAGCCACGTCGAGCTGGAAAACGACGGTCGCAGCGTCAACGGCAAAAGCATTATGGGGGTCATGATGTTGGCCGCCAGTCGCGGTACCACCCTCCGCCTGTTGGTGGACGGTGACGACGAAAGCGAAGCCAGCCAGCAGCTAATCGAGCTGATCAATGACCGCTTTGGTGAAGGTGAATAGGCATGAGCCTGCTCTTCAACGGCATCGGTGTTTCACGTGGTTTTGCCATTGGCAACGTCCACCTGTTACAGCGAGATCAGTTGGAAATTGCTCAACAGCAGATTGAAGAGCAACAGATCAACGCAGAAATCGAACGTTTTTTATTGGCCGTCGAGGCCGCCTTACAACAGCTGCGTTCGATACGCGACAACATTCCGCACAACACCCCAAACGAAATCAGTGAGTTTATCGACACCCACTTGCTGATGCTGGATGACCCCATGCTCAAAGATGCGCCAACGCGCATCATTGCCGAACAACAGTGCAACGCCGAGTGGGCGTTAAAACTGCAACGAGATGCGGTCGTCAGCGTCTTCGATCGTATGGAAGACCCCTACCTCAGAACCCGCAAAGATGACATTGATCATGTGGTGCAGCGCATTCAACGGGTTTTATTAAAAAAAGAACTGCCCCTCAACGAACAAAATACTCCCCATCGTAACGCCATTGTCGTCACCGACGATCTCAGTCCTGCTGACATGATCATTATGCAACACCAAGGCATCGTCGGTTTTATCACCGAATCCGGTGGACCACTGTCACATACCGCTATTTTGGCACGCAGTCTGGGTATTCCTGCCATTGTTGGTGTTCACAAGGCCCGCCACCACATCATGGACGGCGAAGAGATTATTTTGAACGGCTACAGCGGCCTCATCTTAGCCTCCCCTGACGACAAAGCCATCGAGCATTTTCGCAGTCAACAACAAGCGCAAGAGCAACAACGTCTGCAGCTCAACGGCCTGAAGGATGCCGACACCCTCACCCTCGATGGCACTCCGGTTATCTTGCACGCCAACATCGAAAGCAAACACGACATTGACGCCCTACACGCCGTCAACGCCCACGGTGTCGGCCTCTATCGCACCGAATTTCTCTACCTCAATCGCAACGACATCCCCAGCGAAGAAGAACATTATCAGAACTACCTCAACATCGTTACCGCCCTGCAAGGTGCGCCCTTAACCATTCGCACCGTCGATCTCGGTGCCGATAAAGGGATTCAATCCGATGCTGAACGACCACTGGCGCACAATCCTGCCCTGGGCTTGCGTGGCATTCGGCGCTGCCTCAATGAACCGGCGCTGTTTATGCCGCAATTGCGTGCCATTTTGCGCGCTTCTGCCAAAGGCTCGGTCAAAATTCTGCTGCCGATGATCAGCAACCTCAGCGAAATTCACCAGAGTTTGGAGCTGTTAGAGGTCGCCAAACAGTCTCTGCAATACAGTGGCCTGCCCTTCGATCCAGAGATCGAAGTAGGCGCGATGATCGAAGTCCCCGCAGCGGCCATCTCTGCCCACGACTTTGCTCAAGTGGTGGATTTTCTCTCCATCGGCACCAACGACTTGATTCAATACACTCTGGCAATGGATCGCATCGACGATGAGGTCAACTACCTTTACGACCCTCTGCACCCTGCCGTATTGACCTTAATCAATCACGTGATTGAAGCGGGTAAAAGCGCCAAAATCCCCATTTCCATGTGTGGCGAGATGGCAGGCGATCCCCGTTATGTTCGCCTGTTATTGAGCCTCGGCCTGAGAACCTTCAGCATGCCACCCAATTCGATCCTAGAGGTCAAACAAGTCATTAACAACAGTCATCTGGACGCTCTAAAAGAATCGGCTCAAGCGATTCTGCATTGCAGCGAACCGCTACAACAATCAACTCTGCTGCAACAATTGAATCTGGGCATTGAACCCCAAGACTTTTACCAACAATTCACGTTCTGAAAATAACCTCTTTTTTCCTTATTTATCGAATGGGACTCATTTTTTCAAAAATAACACTGCTAAACTCTTTGTACCCAAAAGACGCACCTCATCAACGTCCATAACTCAAATCGAACTCATGCCTGACACACAACCTCAACAGATCACACAACGTCTGACCGACCTGAGTGAAATTTTGCACAGCTGCAGTTTGCAGCAGGCGCAACGCACCATGAACGCTCTGCACCCCGCTGAAATTGCCGGTTTGCTGGAATCGCTGCCGCTGCAACAACGGGAACTGCTGTGGAAAATGGTCGATCCGAACCTCGGCGGTCAGGTACTGATGAAAGTCGGTGATGAGGTACGTTCAACCCTGTTACAAGATATGGAAATGACCGAAATTCTGGCTGCCACCGAGAAGCTGGAGTTGGATGATCTGGCGGATTTCCTGCAATCGCTGCCCAACACCTTGATCCAAAAAACCCTGCAAGGCATGGACAAACAGAACCGTCACCGCCTAGAGACAGTGCTCTCCTTTGAGGAAGACAGTGCCGGTGGCTTGATGGATCTGGATGCCATCACCGTGCGCGCCGATGTGACGCTGGATGTGGTTCTGCGCTACCTGCGCCTGAAAGGCGATCTACCCCGCCACACAGATCGCCTGTTTGTGGTCAACCGCTACGACACCTACCTCGGTGTGTTATCCATTCGCAAACTGATCACCAACGACCCAGACCTGATGGTGGCTGAGATCATGAAAGCCGACGTGGAAGCCATTCAGGCCAATCTGCCCGCCAATGAAGTCGCACGGCTGTTTGAAAATCACGACCTGATCTCCGCGCCGGTAGTGGATCTGGAAAACAAGCTGATCGGTCGGATCACTGCGGATGATGTCATGGATGTGATTCGTGACGAAGCCGAACACACTCTGATGAGCCGTGCCGGTCTCAATGACGAAAGTGACCTGTTTGCGCCGGTGATCAAAAGCAGCCAACAACGTGCCATTTGGCTTGGCCTGAATTTAATGACCGCTTTTCTCGCCTCTTGGGTCATTGGCCTGTTTGAAGCCACCCTTGATCAGATCGTCGCCTTAGCCATCTTAATGCCGATTGTCGCCAGCATGGGAGGCATCGCTGGCTCACAAACTCTAACATTGGTGATTCGTGGCCAAGCTTTAGGTCACCTAGGCAAAAACAACACTCGCTCGCTGTTGATCAAAGAGGTCTCCGTCAGTCTGCTGAACGGCTGCATCTGGGCAGTGGTAGTGGCCGCCATCACCTACCTCTGGTTTCAAGATCTGGGCATTGGTTTGACCATCGCAGCCGCCTTGATCTTTAATATGCTGACCTCCGCGCTGGCCGGGGTCAGCATTCCAATTCTACTCAGTCGTTTTGGTATTGACCCCGCTTTGGCCGGTAGCGTGATTCTCACCACCATCACCGATGTGATCGGTTTTATGGCCTTTTTGGGCTTGGCAACGCTGTTTTTATTGCCTTAAAATCAGCCTCAAAGATGCACCACTTTCATCACCGGTTGGTTTAATTTAGGGTCATCGTCAAAACCTGCCACAAACAGCACCGTGGTACCCTCGCCCTCCAAAAGATACGTTTGCGCTATTATCTGTCTCAATTGCAACCAATGCTCACAAGCCTCGTAACTGGCCAAGATCGGTACCACCCCCCAAACCAAAGAGAGACGCCGCTGCTGCACCACACTACTACAGACTCCCATTAACGGTGCCGTAGGGCGCTCCGCTGCCAACACGCGCGCCGTGGTACCGCTGCGAGTAGGAATCACCAAACCTTGAAGTTTCAGATCTTC
>CAZTQX010000006.1:26448-36009 GCA_964615985.1 uncultured Gammaproteobacteria bacterium
CGTTCGGCGGGCAGCTCAATGCCCAAATCCCCTCGAGCAATCATAATGCCGTCACTGTGCTTTAAAATCGCCTCGATGTTCTCCACTGCCTCCGGCTTCTCAATTTTGGCAATCACCGGAATATCCACTTTGAGACGTTTCAGATGGTTTTTAAGGTGCACCAGATCAGAGCAGCCACGAACAAAACTGAGCGCCAAATAATCTGCACCCAACTCCGCTGCCAAGGCGGCATCAAGACGATCTTTGCGGGTAAAGGCGGGCACACTCAACTCGGTATCCGGTAGATTCATGCCTTTACGGTCGTTTAAAACACCGCCATAGATCACCCGACACGTGATCTCTTGAGCGCTGATCGACTCCACCTGCAGCTCCAGCTTGCCATCGTCCAATAAAATACGTTCCCCAATGGCCACCTCTTGATGCAATTTCCCATAGGAGGCAGGAATTAAACCTTCCACACCCTCAACCACTCGCGTGGTGATCACCACCCTCTGCTGCTCCTGCAACACAATACTGCCGCTGGCAAACGTACCGACACGAATTTTAGGGCCACAAAGATCCATTAAAATCGCCACTGGCTGCTCCAACTTCTGCGCCACCTGCCGAACTCGGTTGAACAGCAGACGGTGTTGCTCATGGCTGCCGTGGGACATATTCAAACGCACCACATTCACCCCGAGAGCCAACAGCGCCTCAATGCCCTGCTCCGAATCGCTGGCAGGGCCTAAAGTGGCAATAATTTTGGTTCGCCGCCAATGCAATAAGGCTCTTTTTTTCACCGCAACACTCCTTTTTCGTTGTACTTCGTAAATCATAGCAAGAACCAACTTCCATGCCATGCCCTTAAGTCGATGTTTTAAGCAAGGGAAATCCCCTAGAAGTTGTAATAAAACAACAAAAAATCCATTCAACCACAAAAAAACGACTCACATTACGCTAAAAAATTACAACTCCGCGCGTATCTGCGCTAAACTTCGCAGAAATCGATGAGATAGAGAATTTCTTCTTCGAGTTCGCTTAAGCGTTTCTCAAGGTTTGTTCCAAATAGACAACACTCTGCACTATGGCAAAATTTCTGCTTCTGCACGGCCCAAACCTGAACCTACTCGGTCAGCGTGAACCAGGCCACTACGGATCCACTGGATTGGAAACCATCAATAACCAGCTCGCTAAATTAGCGGAGCAGGCAGGAAGTCTGTTGTCTGCGTTTCAGAGCAACAGTGAAGGGGATCTCATCAACCGCATTCACGCCGCAGGAGAGGAACAGATTGATTTTATCCTCTTTAATCCTGCGGCTTACACCCATACCAGTGTGGCACTGCGCGACGCACTGTTGGCAGTCGATATCCCGTTTATCGAAATTCACCTCTCCAACGTCTACAAACGAGAGGCTTTTCGACATCACTCCTACTTCTCTGACATCGCCGTTGGTGTTATTTCAGGTTTGGGTGCTATCGGTTACGAATGCGCACTAAACGCTGCCTTGGAGCAGCTCTCTAAACCACAGAATTAAAAACAAGGTCATATCAATGGACATACGCAAGGTAAAAAAACTCATTGAGTTGTTAGAAGAGTCCGGCATCGCGGAGATCGAAATCAAAGAAGGCGAAGAGTCGGTGCGCATCAGTCGCCAGCCTGCCGCCGTGATGGGCGCTCCCATGCAACAGATGCCCATGCAGATGATGCCCGCCGCTGCTCCTGCCGCCACACCTGCGGCAGAAGAGGCCAGCACACCAACACAACCTTCCGGTCATGCGGTTGAATCCCCAATGGTGGGTACCTTCTACCGCTCCTCATCACCCACCTCCAAAGCCTTTGTGGAAGTCGGTCAGCAAGTCGCAATGGGTGAAACGGTCTGTATCATTGAAGCGATGAAGATCCTCAATCAGATCGAAGCAGACAAAGCCGGTACCGTGAAAGCCATTTTGATCGAAAATGGCGAACCGGTTGAGTTTGGCGAACCTCTTATCATCATCGAATAATTCAAATAAGCAGACCCTCCATGATTGAAAAAGTCCTGATTGCCAACCGTGGTGAAATTGCACTGCGGATTTTGCGCGCCTGCCGTGAGCTGGGCATCCGCACCGTTGCGGTCTACTCCACCGCCGACCGCGACCTCAAACACGTCCGCCTCGCCGATGAAGCGGTCTGCATCGGTCCGCCTAAATCCCTGGACAGCTATCTCAATGTCCCCGCGATCATCAGCGCCGCCGAAGTCACCGACAGCGTCGCCATTCATCCTGGTTACGGTTTTCTGTCGGAAAACGCCGACTTTGCCGAGCGGGTCACTTCCAGCGGCTTTAAGTTCATCGGCCCCTCTCCCGAAGTGATCCGCATCATGGGTGACAAAGTGGCTGCCATTCGGCAGATGAAAGAAGCCGGTGTCCCCTGTGTACCGGGTTCTGATGGACCGCTGGGCGACGATGGCGATGAAAATCTGCGCATGGCACGCCAAATCGGTTATCCGGTCATAATCAAAGCCTCCGGTGGTGGTGGTGGTCGCGGTATGCGGGTGGTTCACAGCGAAGGCTCACTGCTCAACTCCATCGCTCTAACCAAAAGCGAAGCGGGTGCGGCGTTCAATAACGACATCGTCTACATGGAGAAATTCCTCGAACACCCACGCCACGTGGAATTCCAAATTCTGTCCGATCAACACGGCAACGCCATCCACCTCTGTGAACGGGACTGCTCCATGCAGCGCCGTCACCAAAAGGTCATCGAAGAAGCGCCTGCGCCCGGCATCACCCCTGAGATGCGCGCCAGAATCGGCGAACGCTGCGCCGAAGCCTGTCGCAGCATCGGTTACGAGGGTGCCGGCACCTTTGAATTCTTGTACGAAAACGGCGAGTTTTTCTTTATCGAAATGAACACTCGCGTACAAGTGGAGCATCCGGTCACCGAGATGATCACCGGCATCGACATCATCAAAGAGCAGCTCTACATCGCCAGCGGCGAGCCACTGCGGATCAAACAAGAGGATGTCAAAATCAACGGCCACGCCTTTGAGTGCCGCATCAACGCCGAAGATCCGAAAACCTTTATGCCCTCTCCTGGCACCATTAAGCAATATCACGCCCCAGGTGGCCCTGGTGTACGGGTCGATTCACACCTCTACAACGGCTACACCGTGCCGCCTCACTACGACTCCATGATCGGCAAACTGATCGTCCATGGCGAGACTCGTGAAACCGCACTGGCGCGCATGTGTGGCGCACTCAGCGAAGTGGTGATTGATGGCATCAAAACCAACATTCCACTGCATCGTGAGATCGTGCAAGACTCCGCCTTCCGAGCCGGTGGTACCGACATCCATTATCTGGAAGAGAAGCTGCGCCGCTGATGGCTTGGTTACAGATCGCTCTGGAATTGGAGCAACAACAGTTGGAATGCCACGAGGATGCCCTACTCAATGCAGGCGCACTCTCGGTCACCTACACCGACGCAGCGGATCAGCCGCTGTTGGAACCCGCTCCCGGCGAAACCCCCATCTGGCAACAAGTTCGCCTATTTGGTCTGTTCAACGATGACACTCTGCCCGAACAGATTTTGCTGCAACTCTGTGTCGGGTTAAGTCTCAGCAAACCACCCCAACATCAATTCGAGCTGCTGGAAGATCGTAACTGGGTTCGGGCGTGGATGGACGATTACCAACCCATGCAGTTTGGCTCTCAGTTGTGGGTTTGTCCCACCACCATGCAGCCACCTCATGCCGAAGCGGTCAATCTGCGTCTTGATCCGGGCTTGGCTTTTGGTACCGGCACTCATCCAACCACGGCACTCTGTTTGACTTGGTTGTCCAACGCCAACCTCAAGCAGAAAACCGTGATCGACTACGGCTGTGGCTCCGGTATTTTAGCCATCGCCGCGCTGCTGTTGGGAGCCACACAAGCCTACGCCACCGACATCGACCCACAAGCGTTACTTGCCACTCAAAGTAACTCCGAATTGAACGAGGTTGAGAACAAACTTTCCTGCTGCTTGATAGAGCAGTTTAAGGCTCCCACAACGGATCTGCTGATGGCCAATATTTTAGCCGGCCCCCTGACGGAGCTGGCTCCCACCTTGGCGACACTCTGTAAAAGCGGCGGCGAGATTATCCTCTCCGGTCTGCTGGCCGAACAAGCGACAGAGGTACGAGCGGTCTACGGGGAGTGGTTTGAACTCTCCCCCACTCAGCAGCAAGAAGAGTGGATTCTGTTGCACGGCACACGTCGTGCGTAAATTTCACATTTAAGCCACTTTCCGATACCCTCTTACCATGTTTGTTCGTTGCTCTAGCTGTCACACACTGTTTCGCATCACCCTCGACCAACTGGAAGCGGCCGAGGGGCGTGTCCGCTGCGGATCTTGCCTGACCGTTTTTGACGCCCATGAAACCTTACAGGTGTTTGATGACGAACCCACCCAAAACAGCGCTAGCAGCAGTAATCCGCTAAAAAAACGAGGTGATAAACCCAAACCAGAAACATTGCAAGATCGTGCTGCCATTCCCAGCATTTTACAAGATGACCTCGAAGAACATGAGCAACAACAACGTGGTTTTGGCCAGCGTCTGTTACGTTTTAGCTTCGCACTGCTACTGCTGCTCTCGTTATTACTGGCACTGGCGACCCAGCTCTTTTATTTTGAACGCGAACAACTGGCACAACACCCCGAACTGCGCCCACTGTTAGAACGGCTCTGCCAACAACTGGAGTGCCAACTGCCACCACAACGCGACCTGAGAAAAATCGAGCTGCTAAAGCGTAACGTTTATTCACACCCCAATATCAAAGGCGCTTTAATAATCAACGCCACCCTAATCAACAACGCCCGCTACCCCCAGTCTTTTCCCAAACTGGCCATCAGCATGGCAAATTTACGTGGCCAAACACTGGTCGGACGAGTTTTCAAACCGAGCGAATACCTCTCCGAAACTCAACCAAATACGATGCCACCCAACTTGGAAATGAACATTGTCTTGGAGGTTTCAGATCCTGGACAAGACGCTCTGACGTTCGAATTGGATTTCCTCTAACCGTCTCACACGTCGCCAACTGTTGTTTTTTTGAAACAAAAAGACCCTTAACAGAGCAAAAAATCTTAAAAATCCCAACAAAAAGACGACAAACAAGTGGCGCAAAGACGACAAAACCCGTAATATTAAGCCAGCTTTAATCAGTGACCATCAACGATAAGATTGCTGGCAATGGATCGCACAACATCACAAAAGGACCCTTGTTGGTCTTTTTTCATTTCTGATTCAAAAACCTTATTACGTTATGCAGATTGGTAATTACAAACTGAAAAACAATCTGATCTTGGCACCCATGGCCGGTGTTACTGATCGACCGTTTCGACAACTCTGTCGTCGTTTTGGTGCCGGTCTGGCGGTTTCAGAAATGACCTCCGCCAACGCTCTGCTGTGGAACAGTAAAAAAACCCTGCAACGGATCGACTTTCAGGGCGAAGAAGCGCCTTGCAGCGTGCAAATTGCTGGCGGCGAAGCTGAGATAATGGCCGCCGCAGCCCGTTTTAACGCCGAACAAGGCGCGCAAATCATCGACATCAACATGGGCTGTCCGGCGAAAAAAGTCTGTAATAAACAAGCAGGGTCAGCCCTACTGCAAAATGAAACACTGGTAGAAGAGATTATCAAAGCGGTGGTACAAGCGGTCAATATTCCAGTGACGCTCAAAATCCGCACCGGCTGGGATCGAGACCATCGCAACGCCCTCAACATCGCTCATATCGCGGAACAAAATGGCATTCAAGCTTTAGCCATTCACGGTCGAACGCGAGCAGATGCCTATCGAGGCGAAGCCGAATACGACACCATTGCTGCGGTCAAACACGCCATCAGCATCCCCGTCATCGCCAACGGTGATATTCGCACCCCCGAGCAAGCCAAAATGGTACTGGAAAAAACCCACGCCGATGGCTTGATGATCGGTCGAGCCGCGCAGGGCAGGCCGTGGATTTTTGCCGAGATCGAGCATTTTTTACAGACAGGCCAAACCCTAGCGCCCCGCAGTGACGCAGAAATCTGCGCCATTTTTGTCGAACATCTGCAACAGCTCTACGCTTTTTATGGCGAATACCAAGGGGTCAGAGTGGCACGAAAACACATCAGTTGGTACTGCAAACACAAGCCCGACAGTGCCGCTTTTCGGAAAAACATTTATAAAATAGAAGAGAGTCAATGTCAGATCGAGCAGGTAAAACAATTTTTTTCAGAGCCAACTCGCAATCCCCAGGTAGCCGCATGAGCGATTCAGAACCCCCACATCAAGCACCCATAGAGTCCATCACTCCGCTGCGAGTCTGTCTGCAAGCAGAGCTGGAACACTACTTCAATGCCCTCGGTGATCAACACCCCCGAGACCTCTACAAAATGGTGATTGGTGAGGCCGAACATGCGCTTTTGGCCATCGTCATGCGCCGCACCCGTAACAACCAAAGCAAAGCCGCTAAAATATTAAACATCAACCGTGGCACCTTGCGGAAAAAATTAAAAGCCTACGGTTTAGAACGATAACCCACCCCTTAGAAAACAGTCTGCCACCCCATTTTTAGAAAAAAATAGCGTACAACCGCTATTCTAACCAAAATTCATTCTGCTTTAGCTGACTGTTCAAACCATTACATGATGTATGGTTTACAGATAAAACCCGCCAAAACAGAGAAGCAACCCAACATAACAAGGCAGATACTGCCTCATTACTGATCTGCTTTCAGGTGCAAACAGGTCGTTTACAAGGACGTTTTTTATGAATCACCCCCGACACCGCGTGCGCGACTTTTCTCCAACAGTCGTAAAACTCATAAATCAAAAATCACCTCGACACCGCGTACGCGATCTTTCCCTCTCTATATTCACCATTTTAGCGCTTTCGCCTTTAACGTCCGTAGATGCAGAAAAAGAGCACATCTCCAACTGGTCGATCAGCGCTTTGGGTGGTCTTAGTCTGCTTGCCCCCTATAAAAGCAGCACCCAGCTGAATATTGATAACAATCAAAATCTGGGATTTTCTCTGTCACTGGATTACCTTTGGAACGAACATCTGCTGCTAAGTGGCTTTTATCTTGATGCCGGTGACGTAGATGTCTCTGATAACAGCGGCTTGCTGGGACAGTTGGATTATAAATATTACGGTGCCAATCTCTCTTGGATGCCTTTTTCAGCTCGCAACACCCTATCTCCCTATCTAAAAGGCGGACTGCACAGCGTCAAAAACAGTGCTTCCGATTCACGTATCCTCTTTAGTCAAAGTTCCTCTGTTGGCAGCCATCTCGGCTTGGGAGCCATCTGGAAATTCTCTCCCGATTGGCGTCTGGTCGTTGACCTAAGCGGTTACGGCAAAGACACGTTTGTTGCCTCTGCTGGCTTACGTTACCAACTGTTTAGCGATTCCGGCTCAGGGAAAAACATCGGAAACGATGATGTTTTATCACGTTCGATTTTTGATGAGCCCAAAGTCACTCTCCCCCAAGAGATCATTAAAGTTGATTTAGCTCACAGTGAAACCCCCTTTAATCCTGGCCTACACCGCCTAAATCAAATTGGAGAAAAAATTTGGTCACAGATGGCTGGGCAGCTCAATGATGCAGACCATAAAGTCGTTGAGATCAGTAGCCAAAACAGCCACGACAACAACTACTGGGTGCGTAAACTGGCAGCACAACGTGCCGAAAGTGTGCAGAATTTTTTAATTGACGCCGGTGTTTCTGAACAACAGATCATACTGAACGGTTTTAATCACAACGAAACCATACCCGAACCACAAGCTGGAATGACAGACACCCTAGCAGAAGAGGTCAATGACCTGCTGCAAACAGAAGAACACTCTCTTGAACTCACGGTCAAGACCAAACCGTTTGCTGCTTACGCTTATCAACTCAACCATTCATCCAAGGCAGCCTGGGCAAAAATAGCCGATCAACTGATCGAACACCCCGACGTGCAAATTGAACTGGCCGGTTATACCGACACCAGTGGTTCTGATGAACTCAATGATCAGCTGGCACAACAACGTGCCGAGTCGGTTAAAGATTATTTGGTTTCATTGGGTGTCAACAGCGACAATATTTCTGCTCAAGGTTACGGCGACAGCAACCCCATTGCTGATAATGACACCTTCGAAGGGCGTAAGCTGAATCGACGCGTTGAAATTCGCAACCAACAAAATTAAACCAGAAATCAGATTTTAATCTGACAACCTGGTTTAGGCTCTACACCAAGATACTCAAATGGATTTGACCTTCAAGACGGAGCTTACCCCCCAATGACCTACCTGATTCTTCAGACCCTTGCCAATGGCCGTACCAAACAGATTTCCGTAACCGAAGGTCTTTCCATTACTCCTCAGCAAGGAGCCAATTACGCCTTGCTTGACACAGAGACTCAACAGCCTCCTCAAGCTCTGAAACTGATCAAAAAAGGCAATACGCTACTGATTGAAGATGACGGCAAAAAAATTGCCGAACTCGACGATTTTTTTGCCGAAGGCAGCGACGCCACCTTTAGCACCGACGGTACACCGCTGGCCAGTGAAACAGCCTCAGCCAACCTGATCAGCAGCCAAACAGAAACCATCGCCAGTGGAGAAGGACTGCTCTGGTCAGCAGAAAGCGCCTCCTCTGCGCTGGCATTATCACCACTGACCCTGCTTGGCGGTATGCTCTCAGCAGGCGCATTGGCCGCAGGCATATCCGGCCAAACCACGACGCTGGAGTCCGCAACAGACCCAAACAACAACACGCCTGCCCCAAACACAAATCCCAGTGTCAACACCCCCATCTTAGGCACCGTTCGAGTCGCTCTGCGCAGTGATCTTGGTATCGATGGCGACCGCATCAGCAGCATCGGCACCCTTGATGTCACAGGGATGGACGCCGGAGCCATGATTGAATACAGCATTGATGGCGGTAACAGTTGGAACACTACTTTTAATGCTGTTGAAGGTCTCAACCAGATTCAAGTTCGACAAAACGACAATAGCGGCAATGTCAGCCCGACCACCCCATTCAGTTTTACCCTCGACACCGCAGCACCCAACACTGTACCCAGCACCATCATCTCTGCAACGGGCGGACTGATTCTGAGCGGAACCGAAACCGATGCCAGCATCGAATACAGCACAGATGGCGGCAACACTTGGACAAGCAGCTTTATTCCGGTGGAAGGCAATAACAGTGTTCAAGTACGCCAAGTTGATCTGGCTGGTAACGCCGGCCCTGCTTCGACAGCCATTACCTTTAACCAAGACACCACCGCTCCCAATGCACCCATAGCCTCCTACACCATAAGCACCGGCCTCACCGTCACGACCATCGAAACCGGTGCCAGCGTTGAATACAGCACCAATGGCGGCAACACTTGGGCAGCGACATTTACTCCCGTGGAGGGCAACAACAGCGTCGTGGTTCGCCAAACCGATGTGGCTGGCAATATCAGCCCCTCATCAGCAACCATCACCTTTAACCAAGACACCATTGCTCCCAATGCACCCAACGTCGCTCTCACCACCGACTCCGGCATTGTCGGCGACAACATCAGCAACATCGGCACCCTCAATG
>CAZTQX010000006.1:36109-39996 GCA_964615985.1 uncultured Gammaproteobacteria bacterium
CATCAGCAACATCGACACTCTGAATGTCACAGGTGTTGAAGCCGGTGCATCAGTCGAATACAGCATTGATACAGGCAACACTTGGACAGCCAGCTTCACCGCAGTGGCGGGTGCCAACAGCGTCATGGTTCGCCAGACCGATGCCGCAGGCAATGTCAGTCCCTCAGCGACACTGAACTTTAGCCTCGACACCACAGCCCCCCTGATCAACACCGTCACACCCGCCGACAACGCCACCGCCATTGCCATCACCGACAACATCGTGCTTACTTTTGACGAAAATATCATCGCAGGTAGCGGCAATTTTGTTATCAGTGATGGAGCTGGAGACGTTCGCACCATCGCCGTCACCGATGCCACACAAGTCACCATCAACGGCAGCAGCGTCACCATCAATCCCAGCGCCGATTTGGCCAGCGGCAGCAACTACAACGTCACCTACACCGCTGGAGTCTTAACCGATGCGGCTGGCAATGGCATCGTCGCGCAAGCCGATCCACTGGCGCACAACTTTGACACCGCCGCACCACCCCTCAACCCCATCGTGGTATTTGATTTGGTAAACGGCGTCAGCTCATCACACTCGGGACGTGTTTTTGATCCCAATGTTTCCTACTCCATTTATGTGATTATTGATCCAACCAACCCGACCCTAAACACTACCCCAACCGCTGGCGCAGTGGGTAATTTCGGAGCTTGGAGTGGTGCAGGAAATTTAGGAGCCGATGACACCCTCAGTTTCGTTAGTGGAACAATCGGCACAACGGGAGCCAACGTGGTCGGCTTTGTCAGCAACACCGGCATCGTCGCTCAACCCATCGCCCAAGTGTCATCCTATCCTTCCTTGGCAGCAGCCTGGACATCCTCTCAACTGGCCATGTACGTGGACAACAACGGTACTATCGGTCGTTATATGAGCGGCCAGATCAATTTTGCCAATGCCTGGACAGGCTCATGGAGCACATTGGGGGCAGGCAGAGATCCAGCCAATATGGTGGTCGCTTTACCAGTCGGTCTATTGACCAGTCAAGGCTTGATCTAACAAAAAACATCTCACATGAATCTCACTGAGCCAACTTGGTAAGATTTTAATAGGATGCGATAGCCTAGGATTCAGCCTAGTAAAAAAATTCAATGGATTTGAATTCAACACTCAAGATGGAGCTTGAACACATGCATTATCTGATTCTTCAGACTCGCGCTAACACCTGCAACAAACACACAGCCAATAACTCAGGATTTCTCCATAAAATCCAGCCGGGCACCTCACACGCCCTTAGCAACACTCAGACTCAATAACCCACAAAAACACCTGATTTAAGGTCTAGAAAGTAGACCATCCCAATGGACTTGACCCCTAAAACGGAGCTTTAACCTCATGACCTACCTGATTCTTCAGACCCTCGCTAATGGCCGCACCCAACAAATTAACGTTACCGAAAACCTCATTCTGGATGCCCAACAAGGTGCCAACTACACACTTATTGACGCAAAAACGCAGCAACCCCCAAAAAATTTAAAAATTGTTAAAAAAGGCAACTCTCTGGTTATCGAAGACGATGGCAAAGAGATCGCCAATATTGATAACTTCTTTGACGAAAACAGCAACGCCACCTTTACCACCGATGGCAGCGTCATGGTCAGCGATGCCGCTCCAGCCAACATCATTTCCAACCAAAGCGTTATCGCTGCGGCCATCGGTGACGAAGCGGTTATTTGGTCAGCGGATACGAGCGCATCATCCGGTCTGTTTGGTTTTGATTTCAGCACATTGGCCATGGCCGGTGGCGCACTGGCCGCTGGTGGCCTCTCATCAGCCAACCTCTTCAGTCAGTCAGACAGCAGCCCTATTAACACCTCGCCAAGAGCACTGACGCCCACTCTGAACCTGACCGTCGGCGCAGACATCGCCACCGAAGCCGAAGCAATCGCCGGTGCCGTCAATGTGGCAACCGCCGTCGGTGAAACCATTGATCTGCTCTTCAGCAACGGTGTCAACAGCATTACAGTTACACTCCTAGGCGATGGCACCACTCAAGCCGTTGCTTTGACGGCTGCCGATATCGCTGCTTTGGGTGATGGCACCATCACCGTCGATGCCACCAGTACCGATGTTGCTGGACTGACGGCCACCGCAACCACCAGTTTTGTACTGGATACCGTTGCCTCTGCTGCCCCAGATATCGCGGTCGTCGCTGCTAATGCCACCGCTGCTGAAGCTCAAGTGGGTGCCGTTACCGTTTCACCTCTGGTGGGTGAAACCACCGATGTAGTCTTCACCGGGATTAATGGCACCGTCATTGTTTCCGTCGTAGGTACGGGAATAGCTCAATCAGTAAGCTTAACCACTACCGACCTCACCACACTCGGTGATGGCAACATCACCGTGGATGCCACCACCATTGATGCCGCAGGCAATATCTCAGCTGCCGCAATACAAACCAATTTTGTTTTGGATACTGCCGCTCCCGCAGCCGAAACGCTCACCATTTCTGCCCCAAATGCCATCGCCACCGAAGCCGAAGCGCTAGCCGGTGTGGTCAGTGTCTCTCCAGCAAGCGGTGAAAGCACCCAAATCACCTTCACCAACGGTACGCTGCAAGTCAACAAAACCGTTATTGGCAACGGTCTCACACAAGCTGTTTCCCTAACGGCTACCGACCTCGCCACCTTGGGCAATGGCACCATTGACGTTAACAGCGTCACCATTGATGTCGCTGGCAATATCACGTTATCTTCAACCTCCTCCTCTTTTATCTTGGATACCATCGCGCCTACGGCTCCCAGCGTCACCCTGACCAATGACAGCGGTACTGCTAGTGACTTAATCAGCAGCGACGGTACTCTCAACATCACTGGAATCGAGACCAATGCCGCAATTGAATACAGCATTGATGGCGGCACCAATTGGACAGCCGGCTTCACCGCTGTCGAAGGTGCCAACAGCGTCATGGTTCGTCAGACCGATGTGGCCGGTAACGTCAGCACCCCATCAACACCGCTTGATTTCACTTTAGACACCCAGATCTCCACGCCCATCGTCGCTCTGAGCAACGACACTGGCACAGCAGGCGATAACATCAGCAGCGATGGCGCTCTCAACCTCACCGGCATTGAAGCCGGTGCCACCGTTGAATACAGCATTGATAATGGTACCAACTGGACAACCATCTTCAGCGCCATCGAAGGTGCCAACAGCGTTAGCGTTCGTCAAACCGATGTGGCCGGTAACGTCAGCACCCCATCAACACCTCTGGATTTCACCTTGGATACGCAAGTAATTGCGCCTGTATTGGCTCTGACTGTGGATTCTGGTCTAGGCGGTGATTTGCTCACCAACGACGGCACTTTGGACATCACTGGCGTTGAACCCAGCGCCAACGTTGAGTACAGCATCAACGGCATTATCTGGACTCCGACCTTCACACCGGTGGAAGGCCTCAATAATCTGGTGGTTCGTCAGACCGATGCTGCGGGCAACCTCAGCCCCATGTCCAATGTTTTAAGCTTTACCCTCGACAGCACACTGCCCTCAGCCCCCAGCGTAACTCTGGGCAACGACACAGGCACTGCGAATGACCTGATCACCAACGACGGCAGCCTCAACCTCAGCGGCATTGAAATCGGTGCCACCGTGGAATACAGCACTGATGCCGGTGCCAACTGGACAGCCAGCTTCACTGCTGCCGAAGGTGCCAACAGCGTCCAAGTTCGCCAAACCGATGCCGGCGGTAATGTCGGTATTGCTTCTGCACCGCTTGACTTCACTCTGGACAGCCTTGCCCCCTCAGCGCCAACGATTGCCCTGAACGTCGATTCTGGTGCAGCAGGCGATCTCATCACCAACGACGGCGCGGTCAACGTGACCGGTCAAGACCCCGCCGCTC
>CAZTQX010000007.1:0-34989 GCA_964615985.1 uncultured Gammaproteobacteria bacterium
TCTCCGACGAACACAAATGCGGCAAACACAAAGAGGTAACAACATGGGGTGATTTAGGCCTAACGGGAGAATGGGAAAAACGAGCAGTTCAGCCCTATGGGCGCAGCAAAAAATCCGGTACCCATGGCTACATCAGAAAACGGGTACTCTGCAACGGCAGCTATAAAAGCAGCGTTGTCCAAGAAGAGAGTTTTGAGGCCATCATAAAACAAGTTTCCAGCTCTCCAGAAGGGATCGGCTACGCTGGTATGGCTTATCAAACCGATGCAGTACGAATCATTTCACTGGCAAAAAGCAGAGGCCAAGAGTTGGTGCAACCCACTCCTAAAAACACGTTAAACCGACACTACCCCTTAGCTCGATTTCTCTACGTCTATATCAACAAAGACCCTAAAAAACCTTTAGCCCCTCTGGAGTTAGAGTTTGTCAAAATGATGCTCTCCAAACAGGGACAAGAGATTGTCAGCAAAAATGGCTACATCCCTCTATCAGCAAAGGTTGTTAAAAAGACCCTACGCAAACTTAACAAGGTGAAATAAACGACACTACCGCAATACTAGCCTTGGTACGGATACCATAGAGCAACCCCAAGGAAACTTCCCTTCCGTACCATTGCACCCTCCCCACAATCAAACATCTCGTAACCGAAACCAGGATAAATTCAGACTTTAAGGCAGCCTTTTCACCTTTTAGCGCCTATAAACTTGTCAGCCATAAGCCCAATAGGGTATATATGCTCAAAGGTTGCCGAGGAAAGTAGTATGTACAAAACAGAATTAGAACTTGAAGAACCCTTATTTAAAGCCCTTTCACAAAACGCTCAACGCTTGAATCTCTCTTTTTCCAGCTATATCTCTAAAATTCTCTCCAAAGAGCTGGAAAACAAAAATAACCCGCAAAGTCAGGTTACCTTCGCTGACTTTGCGGGTATGTGGCAAGACAGCAATATCAGCCTAGAGAGCATACGTAGTAAGGCCTGGAAATGATTTTACTTGATACCCATGTCTTAATTGAGATTTTAAAGAACAATCAACAAACTGTGGCCAAAATTAATACCTTACCGATGCCACTCGGCGTCTCTGCCATTACCGCAATGGAGTTGATTTACGGCGCTCGGACAAAACAAGAAATGAACCGTCTACAACAGTTCATTAACCTGTTTGAGGTTATTCCCCTTACCCCCTCTATTTCAAACAAAGCTATGGATCTGGCAACACAATACGCAAAAAGCCACTCTCTGGACATTCCAGACAGCTTAATCGCAGCCACAGCAGTGGAACAGCGCTCCAAGCTCTTTACTTACAACATCAATAACTTTCGTTTTATTACCGGTTTGGAAATACTTTAAAACACAGGATGGGAAGAGAAAATAAGTTAGGCAGAACACCTAACTTATTGAACAGCGTGACCTGTAATTATCATTAAACGGGCGAACGGTACGCCTGATTTTCTTGACCTTCAATCACCGGTTTCAGATAAACCTCAACCCGACGGTTCTGACTCCGGCCTGTCGAGCTGCCGTTATCGGCAATCGGCTGGGCTTCACCACGACCTTCAATCCGCAGACGATCACTGGGCAAACCACGTCCCACCAAGTAATTAACAACAGAGTTAGAACGACGTTTGGAGAGATCCAAGTTATAAGACTCTTTACCTCTGCTATCAGCAAAACCAACCACATGAACTACGGTGCTGTTGTATTTGCCCAAAACAGTCGCCAACTTATTCAGAGTCGGTTCAAAGCTCGGTTTCAGACTGGATTTATTGCTATCAAACGAGACATCGCTGCTCAAACGCAAACGCACGGTGTTGTCCGCCAGACGCTCGATGGTCACGGCTCCATCTTGCTGTTCTGCTGCCAAGGCATCATCCAACTCTTTTTGCTGTTTATCCATGTAGGTTCCAGCGGCACCACCGGCAATCGCACCCACCAAGGCACCCACATATTTGCCGTTTTTACCGTTAACTTGATGCCCCAATACAGCACCAAGCACAGCGCCCGCAGCGGCACCCATTTTGGCGCGTCTATTAGGATCATCCGTCGCACAAGCAGAGAGGGTCAAAGCCACCACAGCAGCCACAACAGCATTACGCAAAACCATATCTATTCCTTTCTTATTCAAGAAGATCAAACGACCAAGAGGTGTGAACGCTATACCATTCACGTCCTGCAATCAAGAAGGGATAGCAGTTCTTTGCAAAGTTGCTAAACTCATCTCAATTTATATCTACTGGAAAAGAGAACTCATGATCGAATCACCCTACATCGTCGATGTCACCCTAGAAAATTTTGAAGAAGTGGTGCTGAACAGCTCCATGCAACAGCCGATTTTGGTGGATTTTTGGGCCGACTGGTGCCAACCCTGCCAAGCCCTGATCCCTGTCTTGAGCAAACTGGCCGAGGAGTACCAAGGCCAGTTTATTCTCGCCAAGGTCAACAGTGACGAGCAACAAGAGATCGCCACTCAATTTGGCATCCGCAGCCTGCCGACGGTCAAGGTGCTCTCTCAAGGCCAAATCGTCGATGAGTTTATGGGCGTTCTCCCAGAAGCGGAGATCCGCGAACTGCTCGGCCGCCACATCACGACTCCTGCTCCCAACGAGACCGAGAGCGAGAGCGACAACGAACCGAATACAATTGAACAAGCAGAGATGCTGTTTCAGGCGGGCGAACAAGCCACCGCTCTGCAACTGCTGGAAAACGCCCGTGCCGAGCAGCCTGACGAACACCCATTGACCCTCTGCCACGCCAAACTGCTGCTGAAGAGTTTACAAGTAGATGAAGCCTTAGAAGTGTTACAACAGCTGCCTAGCGAGGAACGCAACGGTAGCGAAGCCTTGCGTCTGCAAGCACAAGCCCACTTCACTCAAGTGGCTCAAAGCAGTGGTAAAAACGAACAACAGCTGCTGGAGCAACTGGAACAGAACAGCAGCGACAGTGACAGTGACAGTGACAGCCTCTATCAATTGGCTGCGTTTAAAGTTGCCCAAGGTGACTTTGAGAACGCACTGGAGCTGCTGCTCAGCCTGATGCAAAAAGATCGTGCCTACAATGACGATGCCGCTCGCAAGGGGATGTTGGAAATTTTCAATATCATTGAAGGTGATCCACTGATCTCTCAGTACCGTCGCCGCATGTTTAACGTCCTCCACTAGAATCGAGCCACCCTTATGCCTCTGACACGCGCTCTGAATGCTCTCGAAATGGAACAGGCTCTGGACAATGCCATCGACCCCGAGTTCTCCTTTCACTACCCTGCCGACGAGCAAGCCAAACTGCTGGCACAACTGCCTGCCAAACAGCAGCAGTTCGTCCTCCACTGGGTTAAAGCGGTGGCCAAAACCAACGCCGAACTGGCCTATCAGTTCAGTTTTTCAGCCCACCAAGCACTCAACTTGATGAAGCCGGCAGGCATCGAAGCATGGCTGCTCAAGGCAATGGACAACTACGACAAACAAGGCACCCAACCGGCACTGGCCACCATCCGCGAACTGGAGAGCTTCGCGGTGGATTATCAAGAGCGTTGCAGTGGTCTGCCACTGGACGAAGTCAGCGGCATTCTGGAAGGCTTTATTCACGGCCTCAATGGCCGTCATCTACAACTGCGCAGCAACGAGCTGATTCACACCGACAGCGACACCCTCTTTCTGCCGCGTCTGTTGAGCCGCTTTAAAAATCGCGACGAGAACTTTCGCCTCTACAAAGCCATCGCCGTGCATCTCTGGGCGCAGAGTTGGTACGGCACCTGGCGCATTGACCTTGAACAAGAGCTGGCCAATTACCAAGACCCCGCTCAAGCACTGCGTCATTATCATCAACTGGAGACCATCCGTCTGGATGCCTGTCTGCAACGGGATCTGCCTGGCCTCTATCGGGATATGAAACGACTGCGCCAAGAGTTAGACCAACAGAGCGAAATCACTCTGCCCGCTGCCGTGCAACAGTTACAACAGCCGCAGGCCAACGCCAGCGACAGTCTGGCACTATTGCAACAAACCACCTCTGCCGAGCTGCCTTCTCACTGCTGTTATCAGGGTGTGCTACGACCTGATGCGGTAAAAAGCACCTTGGAAAAACGCCTCGCCAAAGAGAAACAAGATTTTCGCATCGCGCTGGCCAAAATCGTCGAGGAGCAAGAAAAACGCGCCATCGACGATGAAAATGCCCAATCCAATAAAAAACCGAAAAAATTCAGCAGCAAACGCATTGCTGACAGCGAAATTCCCGACGGTTTTACCTTCGAGCTGGAGCTGGATGGCAAACCGGTGGCACCACCGGAAGAGGTGCAAGGCACGATGGAATCGATTCTGCAAGATCTGGGTGAGATCCCACCCGACTACTTGGTCGCTGCTGGCCCGGGTGAATACAAAGCCACCACCCAGCTTGACCCCAACGATGTCTGGAAAGGCACCTACCACGAAGAGGGAGCCTTTCTCTACGACGAATGGGACTTTGGCCGCCAGCACTACCGCAAAAATTGGTGCGCCCTGCGTGAGTTGGAGATCAAACCGCAAGACGATAATTTTGTTGCTGAAACGCTGCAAAAACATCGGGGCATCGCCAAATCCCTGCACCGCACTTTTGAAGCGCTGCGCGGCGAGGATCGACTGCTGAAAAAACAGCCCTTTGGCGAGGACATCGACATTGACGCTTTGGTGGCTGCCTACGCCGATCACAAGAGCGGTCTGGAGATGAGTGACCGTCTCTTCACTCGCATGCACAAAGAAGAGCGCAATATCGCGGTAATGTTTATGGTGGACATGAGCGGCTCCACTCAGGGCTGGATCAATGAAGCGGAACGGGAGGCGTTGGTGCTGCTCTGTGAAGTGCTGGAGACTTTGGGGGATCGTTACGCCATCTACGGTTTTTCTGGCATGACGCGCAAACGCTGCGAGCTGTACAAAATCAAAACCTTCGATGAAACCTACGACAAGACGGTGCAAGCGCGCATCAGCGGCATTCAACCGAAAGATTACACCCGCATGGGAGTGACCATTCGCCACCTCAGCTCACTGCTGAATCAAGTGGATGCCAAAATTCGTCTGCTGATCACCCTCTCCGATGGCAAGCCCGACGATTACGACGGTTATCGTGGCCAATACGGCATCGAAGACACCCGTCAAGCACTGATCGAAGCGCGTCGAGACGGCATCCACGCCTTCTGCATCACCATTGATGAAGAGGCGCGCGACTACCTGCCACACATGTACGGTGCGGCTAACTACGCGGTGATCGACGAAGTGCGCAAGCTGCCTTTTAAGGTCTCGGATATTTACCGACGTTTGACCAGCTGATGTTTTAGGCCAATGGCGACCGCCATCAGCCGTTGTGGTTTAGTGGTGAAGTGTTTCACTGTCACGATAATGAGTGTCCAGCCAACATTGTGGCAACGGCTCACCGGATAAGAACACCAGCTCTCGTTTTTTGAAACGGCCAGGGTCTTGAACCTCTTCTCCCTCCTGAAAACGACCACTGACTTCATCGTGGTTTAAATTCATCAAATCGGCCAAACTGGCTACTTCAACCATATGACCACTGCTTCTCTGTTTCAGTAACATGACCTTCTCCTTGTTATGAAAGCCTACTTTAACCGTAGCACAACATGCGCTTTTTTGAAGTCGAAGAGAGTGTGACCCAGCACAAGATGGAGGCAATGCCATTGCTAAGTTGACAACTTATCCTTTAAAGTCTCCAACATCTGTCGTAGGCTTAACAACAAAAGTCACACATCGTCAAAAAAATAACACGCTAATTAGAAATCACCTCTATAGAAGGTTGATCACCAAAACTGGAATTTGCTGACCCACGTCGCCGAATGGATTTGCAGCTATGTCAATGACACTCACCTCATCAACCACCAGTACCTCGAAAAAAGTACTGCACTGGCTTGTGGCCACCGGCACGCTGAGCCTGCTCTATTTGGCCGCGATTTTACTCTCACAACTGCAACAACAGAGCAATAACGGCATACCGATCTGGCTGCCCAGTGGCATCGCCTTCGCCTTTCTCTACCATTACGGCTTACGCATTTGGCCTGCACTTTTTATCGGTGCCGCTCTGCTGCTGCCACTGCAAACACTTGAACCACTGCCTGCTCTAGAAATGGCGCTGACCGATCTGCTCTGTGCCACCACCGCCATCCTACTGCTGCGTTATTATCATTTTTGCCACAGTTTTTCGCGCCTCCATGACGCGCTGCGATTCATTGCCATTGCGGTGATCATCGCACCACTTTTCAGCGCTTCACTGCACAGCTTTTTGCTCTACGATCAACAGCACACTCTGACCCTGCTGCCGATGGGTAAATTTTGGGCGCTGAGCTGGCTAAGCAACAGTTTGGGCATGCTCATTATGGGGGCTTTTTTTCTCAGCTGGCGCAATCTCAACAGCGATTTCTATAAACCTCAGGCGCTCCTGGAGCTGCTGCTTCTGCTGCTGAGCTTGGCGCTCATTATTCAATTGAGCCTCTCTCAACAGGAGGGACTCTCCGTCACGCTGCTGCTGTTGCCCATTATTCCGTTGATTGTCTTAACCGCACTGCGTACCGCGCAACAAGGTGTGACACTCGCCCTAGTCATGATCAGCTTGATGCTGCTGGGGGCAGGCAGCCTCTACTTACCCGATTTTCAGCAATACGATGATGCACGCCTATTGATAATCACCAGCGCTCTACTCTGGCTGACGGCCATTACCGGTTTGACCGTGGCGGCAACCCATCAAGAACACCGCATCGGCACCCAACTCTCTTATTTGGCCAGCCACGATGCCCTCACCAAGCTGGTGAACCGCCACGAATTTGAAAATCGCCTGCAACGCGCCATCGATTCAGCCAAAAAGAAAAACAGCAGCCACACACTGTTGAGTCTGGATCTGGATCGACTGAAACAGATCAATGACAACTGCGGTCACGCCGCAGGGGATGAGTTGCTACAGCAAGTGACCGAGGAGTTTAAAAACCGAGTACGCACCCGCGACACCGTGGCACGCTTGGGAGGCGATGAGTTTGCCATTCTGCTCGAACACTGCTCACAACAGCAGGGTTACGAAGTCGGACACAGCATCTGTGAATCACTGGAAAAGTTTCATTTCCACTGCAAACAGCGCCACTTTAGCATCGGCTCCAGCATTGGACTGGTCACCATCGACCACAACTCCAGCAACGTCCACGAACTGCTGATGGCAGCGGATGATGCCTGTTATGTGGCTAAAACCATGGGCGGCAATCGCGTTCAAATTCACGACGGCAGCGGCCAAAAAAGCGATTGGCAAAACAACACCGCCAGTTGGGCGACCGCCCTCTCAGCAGGTCTACAAGACCACCAACTCTGTCTCTACTACCAACCCATTCACGCTCTACGCAACGGCAGCGCCGCCCGTGGCCAACAAAAAGAACGCATTTTAGAGCTGCTGGTGCGCGGCAATAACAACGGTGAAATCTTGCTGCCCAGCGCCTTTCTGCCCACCGCCGAGCGCAATAAATTAATGGCGGACCTGGATCGCTGGGTGATCAAACAGAGCCTGCGCTGGATTGCACAACACGCCGAAGAAGCCAAGACCGTCACCCTCTTCACCATCAATCTCTCTCTGCAATCGTTAAAAGATGAGAACATGCTGCGTTTTATCACCGGTCGTTTGCAGCAGTACGACATAAACCCCAAACGCATCTGTTTTGAGATCAACGAAGAGGTGCTCAACAGCAATCAGGCCAAAACCAACCACTTTATCCGTGAACTGAAACAGCACGGTTGCCGCTTCACCTTAGACCGCTTTCACAACTCCGCCAGCTCGCTGGCCAATCTGCGTGATCACCCGTTTGATTTTGTTAAACTCGATCCACGCCTGACCAAACACATCGGCGAAAACACCCCCGACCGCATCATTCTCAAGGCTTTGCTGGAAGTCGCGCAGATGCTGGGCTTGAAGGTCATCGCCACTCATATTGACGATCAAGTGCTTTATCAACAACTTTCAAAATTGGGGGTGGAGTACATCCAAGGCTTTTATCTCTCTCGCCCACAGGCGTTGGAAAAAAACCCCAATAAAAAAGCTTAACGCCCCTCTTCCACTCGATCACGCGCCTCTTCCAAGGTGGTGTGACGAATGTCTTTACCTTCCACCATATAAACCACATATTCACAGATGTTGCGCGCATGATCACCGATGCGTTCCAGAGCGCGAGCGCACCAGAGCGCCTGCAGAGCACGTTTAATGGTGCGAGGATCTTCCATCATATGGGTGATCAGTTGACGCATAATCGCCTCATATTCACGGTTGGTTTTCGGCTCTTCACCCGCCACCTGTAACGCTGCGGTCACATCCATACGGGCAAAAGCATCCAGTGCATCGTGCAGCATCCGCTGCACCAACTCCCCCAGATGAACAATACTGATTAGGTAGGCTTGATTCTGCTCATCGACTCCCATTTTGGTGGCAAAGCTACCCAGCTTCTCCGCCTCATCGCCCACCCGCTCCAGATCGGTGATGGTTTTGATAATGGTCACCACCACCCGCAGATCGCTGGCAGCAGGCTGGCGACGAGCGATGATTTGAGTACACTCCTCATCAATGGCCACCTCCATCGCATTGACCTCATAATCGCCATTGGCCACCTGCTCACCCAACTGCGCGTCAGCTTCTAGCATCGCTTTTAAACCGTTAGAAACTTGCTTTTCAACCAAGCCTCCCATGCTCAAAACCCGACTGCGCACCCTCTCCAGTTCGCCGTTAAACTGTTGCGAAATATGTCCGCCCAAATTCATTTTATCCACGCCAACCTCCCAAGCTAACCGTAACGACCGGTGATGTAATCTTCTGTCTGTTTTTTCTCTGGATTGGTAAAGAGGCCATCCGTGGCACCGTATTCGATCAAATCTCCCATATACATAAACGCCGTGTAATCCGAAACCCGCGCCGCCTGCTGCATGTTGTGGGTCACAATCACAATGGTGTAATTGGACTTTAGTTCGTAAATCAACTCTTCGATCTTCAACGTTGAGATGGGATCCAGAGCCGAGGCTGGTTCATCCAACAGCAACACCTCTGGCTCGATGGCCACCGCGCGCGCAATCACCAACCGCTGCTGCTGACCACCGGAGAGACCAAAAGCACTATCGTGCAAGCGATCTTTAACCTCATCCCAGAGCGCCGCTTTACGCAGAGAACCCTCCACCACTTCATCAAGTAAACGGCGCTTATTCACCCCTTGCAAACGCAGACCATAAGCAACGTTTTCATAGATCGACTTAGGAAAGGGATTAGGCTTTTGAAACACCATTCCCACTCGGCGGCGCAGATCCGGCACATCGACCGTTGGGGCGTAGATGTTGTCACCATCCAGCCTAACCTCACCCTCAATACGACAACCGTCCACCAGATCATTCATGCGATTAAAACAGCGCAGCAAGGTCGATTTACCACAACCACTGGGGCCGATAAAAGCCGTCACCTTTTTCTGTGGAATATCCAAACTCACGCCGTGCAACGCTCTCTTGTCGCCGTAATAGAGGTTCAGATCCTTCACTTGCAGAAAGATCTGCTCCTCCTCCAGACGCAACGTTGGACGCGCTGGCGTCAGATGACGCACATCAATGGCGTGGCTGGCAGCGGAACTGCTGTCGATTTCATTCATAAAAAAACCTCAATTCTCAAGGGCGCGGAATTTTTCCCGCAGACGGTTACGAATGGCAATGGCGCTCAGATTCAATATAATGATCACCAACACCAGCAGCAGCGCTGTGGCATAAACCAGTGGCCGTGCTGCTTCCACATTGGGGCTTTGAAAACCCACATCGTAAATATGAAACCCCAGATGCATAAACTGCCGCTCCATGTGCAAAAAGGGAAAATTACCATCCAGAGGCAGCGTTGGAGCCAGTTTCACCACCCCCACCAACATCAGCGGAGCCACCTCTCCCGCCGCCCGCGCAATGGCTAAAATTAAGCCGGTCATAATCGCTGGGCTGGCCATCGGCAACACCGTGTGCCAAAGGGTCTCTACTTTAGTGGCTCCTAAAGCCAGAGAGCCTTCCCGAATGGAACGTGGGATGCGTGACAGCCCCTCCTCTGTGGCCACAATCACCACCGGCAGGGTTAACAGCGCCAAAGTCAATGAAGCCCACAGCAGACCCGGTGTCCCAAAGGTCGGTGCCGGGCTCGCTTCTGGAAAGAAGAGCTGATCAATGTTGCCTCCCAAAAAGTAGACAAAGAAACCCAGCCCAAAAATACCGTAGACAATGGAAGGCACCCCAGCCAAATTATTCACCGCGATACGGATGGCACGCGTGATAAACCCTTGAGTAGCATATTCACGCAGATAGAGCGCCGCAATCACCCCCAGTGGCATCACCATAATCGACATCAACAGCACCATCATCACCGTGCCAAAAATAGCGGGAAAGATCCCCCCTTCGGTATTGGCTTCACGAGGATCATCGCTGACAAACGCAGTAATGCTGACAAAATAGAACAACAGTTTTTGAGCAACGTTCATCTCATTGGGACGATAAGCCTGTACCACTTTCTGCAACGAGATCTCCACCTCCTCGCCGCTCATCACCTCTGCGGTCAAGCTGTCCCGTTTCACCGCACTCAAAAGTTGATTTAGTTCTTGTTGCAGACGCTCATACTCGCCATTCAGACGCTGACGTTCCGCCGCCCACTCACTCTGCTGTGCGGCACTGCTGCCACCGTTTAGCTCCGCGCCTCGCTCTGCCAGACGCAGATGCTCCAATTGATAATTGACCGCCCCAATTTTGGATTTCTGAATCTCTTCGATCCGTTCATAGAGCTGACTGACCCGCTCAATACGAGATTGTAGTGCCGACCAAGCGGCTTCACCACTGGCGATCACCTTGCCCTGCTCTTGCACCGACTTGAGATAACCGTAAAAATTACCCCATTCGCGTCGCTCCAGTACCATCAACTCGACAGGCTGCTCCTGATCCAAAACACCCAGCTCACTGATCCAAACAAAATCTTGACCGTTCACGTCACGATTGCCAATTTTAAGCAGATAACGCTCAACACTCTCGCGCCCCTCATCCACCTCTTGTCCCATCTCGCGTAGGAACTCACTGGAGATACGCTCAACATTGACCTGCTCGCCAATCAAGCGCTCCACCTTGCCCTGATCTTGATAACGGTACTGCTGCACATCCGCTGGCCAAAAATGCCCCAAACCCCGCACCGCAATCAGCAGCAGCAACCCCACCACCATCACCACACTGATGCTCACCGCACCGGCGTTCAACCAGATCCACGGCGCACCGGATGCAAACCATTTTTTTATCGACTTTGATCTCATCTTGAGCCTTTTCCTTACAAGCTACTGTATTTGTCACGCAGCCGCTGACGCACCAGCTCTGCCACGGTATTAAACAGAAAGGTCACCATAAAGAGCACCAAGGCGGCCAAAAACAAAATTCGATAGTGCGAGCTGCCCACCTCCGACTCCGGTACTTCCACGGCGATGTTGGCCGACAGGGTTCTCATCCCCTCAAAGACACTGAAATCCATCACCGGTGTGTTGCCCGTTGCCATCAAGACAATCATGGTTTCACCCACCGCACGTCCCAAGCCGATCATCACCGCCGAGAAAATCCCTGGGCTGGCGGTCAACAGCACCACCCGCACCAAAGTTTGCCAAGGGGTCGCTCCCAGCGCCAACGAGCCGTAACTGAGGTGTTTCGGCACACTGAAAATGGCATCTTCGGTGATGGAGAAGATGGTGGGGATCACTGCAAAACCCATCGCCAAACCGACAATTAGCGCGTTACGTTGATCAAAACCAATACCCAATTCATGCTGCATCCAGATACGCATATCGCCAGCAAACAACCACTGTTCCATGCTTGGACTCAGAGCAATACTGCCCCAGCCAATCATCACCACCAACGGAATCAGCAATGCAGCCTGCCAACCCTCGGTGAGACGCTGCACCCATTTTGGCAGCCAATGCCCCCAAGCGTAAGCAAACAGCAAAATACCCAGCGGCATCAGCAACAGCAGGGTAAAAATCCCCGGCAGGTGCGACTCTGCAAACGGAGCCAACCAGAGACCGGCCAGAAAACCCAAGATCACCGTTGGCAGCGCCTCCATAATTTCAATGGTCGGCTTCACCACGCTCCGCATTTTCGGAGCCATAAAATAGGCGGTGTAAATGGCACCCAAAATGGCCAAGGGCATCGCCATTAACATGGCATAAAAGGCGGCTTTGATGGTTCCAAAGGTCAGCGGAACCAGACTGAATTTCGGCTCAAAATCGTTACTGGAAGAGGAGGATTGCCAGACGTAATCGGGTTTGGCGTAACTCTCATACCAAACCTCATCCCACAGAGCACTCCATGAGATTTCGGGGTATTCGTTATCAATCGACCAGACCTGCACCTCTCCCCGCTCATCTTCCAGCAACAGCCGACTGGCTCGCGGCGAGAGCGCCAACAGAGAGACCGCCTTTTCGGCAACGCTCTGGCGCAACATCAATCGTTCAGCGGTGCTGTGATAGATCGACACTTCGCCCTTGTCATCCAGCACCACAAAGCCCTTACGACGCTGCTCCGCCAACAAGGTCTGACCGGCAGAGTCCAAGGGATCAAATTGACGAATACGAGTCAACTGAACGGCATTCTCAGCATCACGAGTCATAAACCACTGCGACACCTCACCACGGTTGTCCACCACCAGCAGTGACAACGAACCGAGCAGAAACTTCAATTGCGTCAGCTCGGCACCCTCAGTCAGCAACGACACTTTCTGCATCAGTTGTGGCACATCATCCTCTTGCAGAGAAAAAATGGTTAACTTACCCGCAGCGCTGGCCACAAAAGCAAACTGCTGTTCAGCATCCATGCGCAACATCGCGGCGGATGAATTGTAATTGAGAGTGACGGTTTCCTCTGCCTCCAGAGTAAAGCCCTCTTCCAGCATATCCTCCTCCTTGAGGTAGTGACTGAGAGAGAGCACCCCACTGTGGCTGTAACTCAGAAAACGGATGCTCTCCTCGTTGTTGCCCACCGCCAACTGATCAATGGCTTCCCCTTGTGGCTGGATTTTCAGCGGCTTCTCACCAAAGGGGTAGAGCAATTCGGGGGTAATATGATGCCGGTCATTAGGATAACTGATCTGATAATGACTCTTCACCATCAACACCGAACCATCACTCAAAGCAAACGCCAATAGACCCTGATTGGCATCCACCTCGGTCATGGTGGTGATTGTTACTCCCTCCGGCAGTGGCAGCGACTGCCGATCCACCGTTTTGCCATCGGCAACGGCAAAAAAGAGCGCCTCACCCTGAGCATCAATGCGCAACGCCACCTCATTTTGCTCCTCCAGAGAGAGGTAAATGCCCTTCTCAGTGGTATCGAGGTGATAGCTTTGCAGCGACTCCATCGTCGCAGGAAGGAAAATTGGGAAGACCACATAGAGGAGATAGGCAAAAATCAGCACAATGGCCATGATTACCCCAATCCCACCCACACCGACCAAATGGCGTGCCAAATGCTCTTTGAAAAGCCTCAGCTTACGTCGCCGATGACGCTCTTTGCCCAACAACGGGCGCTGTTCAGATACGCTTAATTCACTCATGACAGAGAGGATACAAACCTTATGTAACAACTTGATGACAATCAAACGAACAAAAAAAAGCCCTCATAAAAGAGGGCTTATGGCTGTAAAAGCCACTTTAGTGGCGATTTAAACCAGCAAACTAAAACTTCACCACACTGTAAAGACCGACGCGATCCTTAACTTTGCTCTCACCATTAACAAAACCCACCTGATCAATGGTGGCATGATCCAGAGCCAGCGAGAAACGCACATGCTTGCTGTAGTTATAATCAGCACCCACCACATAACGGCTCTCTTGTTCCGTCACAGAGTTACCCGCTTGGTTCGTATCGGTCTGTTCAAAGCGGGCAAAGGCTCCCATCTGTCCCATTTTTGTCCAACCCCAAAGAATCAAGCCTTTATCAGTAATGGCACTGCTCTCGGCTTTTTCATGGTTCACATACTCCGCCCCGATGCGATAAGCAGATGAACCGTAGGTAGCCAAGGCCAATACCGTTGTCTGTTTCGGAACATCTGTGGATCCCAAGGTCTTTTTACCCATGTAACCACTGCGATAGTTCAAATCCAAGGTCAAGCCTTTAACAGGGTAGACCCCCAAACGAGCATTCAGATCCATCGCCTGCGAAGCAGAGATTTTACTGTAACCGGCACCGTTAACCACCGCCACATCATAAGAGATCAGCTTTGAAGCGAGCTTGCCCGACAGCGCCACACCGGCATCGGCAGAGCTATCAAACTTCTGCTGATCCAGATAGCTTTTACTCACATGACGATGTTTAAACAGCTTGTCCTCATAACCGATCATAGGGGTACCGATCACCCCCATACGCAACTGAGCGGCATGAGAAAATTTGCCTTTAAAATAGGCTTTCTTCACATAAAGGCGCGTCTGTTTGCTATGCAGTGAGGTGTCCAAGGTGGCATCACTGGTAAACCCCAGACTCCAGACAGAATCAAATTTATATTTCAAAGCAAAATAGGCACGATCCAGGTAGACCCCTGTGGCATCTTTTGTTTTATCACCGTTCAGCTCTTCGCTTTTATTCGTCAAGGCCACAAAAATTTTACTGCTCAATTTCAGAGCACCCTTGTCACTCTTGGCAACCGTGATACCACCCGCAAATACTGGAGCGGATAAAGCACCTAAAACCAATAAACTGAGACAAGATACGATACTTTTTTTCATACTCAAACCTTCCTTTTGTTTAAAACCACATAAATACTTAATGGGCGTTCTCAACGCCTTACTTAAATTCAAGCCAGAACTGCGGCAATAGAGTAGCGCCAAAATACCCATTAAAATCAAAATCTACCGAATTTTATTTAAGACTTTTTTAATAACCTTGGCAGGCAAGGGAATGTAACCGTCTTTAAGCACCACCTGCTGCCCCTCTTTGGAGAGCACCATTTTCATAAACTCACGTTCCAGCGGAGCCAGAGGTTTATTCGGATGCTTATTGACATAGACGTAGAGGAAGCGCGCTAACGGATAACGCTTGTTAATGGCGTTTTCTGGGGTGGCTACGATGAAATCACGGCCTGATTTTTTCGCCAAAGGCACCGCTCTCACCCCTGAGGTTTTATAACCAATGCCAGAGTAACCGATGCCGTTCCGTGATGCGGAGACCGACTGCACCACCGAAGCCGATCCTGGCTGCTCGTTGACACCGTTTTTATAATCGCCTTTACAGAGGGCTTTTTTCTTGAAGTAACCGTAAGTCCCAGAGACCGAGTTACGACCATAGACCTGAATGTTACGTTTCTGCCAAGAGCCGCTTAAACCCAAATCACCCCAGTTTTTTACCTCTTTAGCTGCACCGCATTTACGCGTGCTGGAGAAGATCGAATCCACCTCAGCAATGCTCAGGCCTTTAATCGGGTTGTCTTTGTGAACGTAGACCGCCAGAGCGTCAATGGCGACGGGAATGGCGGTGGGTTTGTAACCGTAGCGATTCTCAAATGCCCCCAACTCTTTGTGCTTCATTTTGCGACTCATTGGCCCCAAATTGGAAGTCGCTTCCGTCAATGCGGGAGGGGCAGTGGATGAACCCGCCGCTTGAATCTGAATGTTCACATTGGGGTAGTGACGTTTAAAACCCTCTGCCCACAAGGTCATCAAATTAGCCAATGTATCGGAACCGACGCTGGAAATGCTGCCGGAGACCCCACGACTGACGTGATAATCCGGCAAGGATGAATCCACCTTAACCGCAGAAAAGGCGGGAGCAGCCAAGCAAAAACTGAGGCTGAACGCTGAAACCACTTTTTTTATCAACATATTTTAATACCTTCTCACTTTGAATGATCAACGGAACAGAGTCTGATCCTGTTACATGACAAGGATATAAACGTTATGTGACGAAACAGTGACAATCAACGCGATTCAGATGAGGAGATCCGCTCAGAGGAGAAGTAACAGCTAAAGGTGCTGCCTTGAGTACGACGGCTCTCAATTTCTAAATAAGAACCGTACCGAGCTAAAATGTGCTTCACAATCGACAACCCCAAACCGGTACCGCCTGTGGATCGTGAGCGCCCAGCATCAACACGATAGAAGCGCTCCGTCAAACGTGACAGATGCTGTTCATCAATGCCAAGTCCTTGATCTTTAACCGAGAAACGCCCTCCCTTCCCTTCAGCACACCAGCCAATCACAATTTCTGTCTGCTCTGGGGTGTGGCGCACCGCGTTGTAAACCAAGTTAGAAAACAGACTGCTCAGCTCAGCGCGATTGCCCAGCAATCGTACCGATTCACACTCCAACCGCAGCCGATGTTGGCTCTGCCCACTGAGACGCTCAGCATCCTTACGCAGCAGCGCCAACAGTGGGCAGAGATCCAACCACTCTTCATCCACCTCTGTCAGCGGCTCCATCTCCAAGCGCGAGAGCGTCAACAGATCTTGCACAATTTCCTGCATCCGCTCCGCTTGCCTCTGCACCGCCATCACACTCTGATGACTTTCAGAAGGCAAACCATCTTCCGCCAACGCCTCAATGTAACCGCGAATTACCGTCAACGGGGTACGAATTTCATGAGAGACATTGGCCACAAACTCACGGCGCACACTCTGCAGACGATTAAACTCACTTACATCCCGCGCCGTCAACAGATGTCCTTCGCCAAAGGGAACAATGCGAATGTTCAACTCCACTTGACTCAAAGTGGGAGCAGGAATCTCTAGGCTCTTGCTAAAATTGCCCTGCTGAATGTAGGCATGAAAGGCTGGTTCACGAATCAAATTATCGAGCCGTTGGCCATGATCTTGCGGATTATGAATGTTCAATAGACGAGAAGCGGCCAGATTTGCCCACTCAATTTCACCGTGATTGTGCAGCAACACCGTGGCATCAGGCAAGACCTCCAGTGAGCGATGAAAACGCTTCAATACCTTGGCCAGACGTTTTTTACGGTTGCGGTTTAACTGTTGAGATTGATAGATTTGCTGGATCAGATGCTCCCACAAACCACTGGAGTCAGGACTCTCTTTGAGCTTCGCTCCTGCTGCCAGCCAACAGGTCACTTTATAGAGCTGACGCAGATTCCAGACAAGATAAAGGCTCAACAACAGCGTAAAAGCCCACAACGCGCCCCCCAACAGCAGCCAGAGCAACAGCCAAGAAAGCAGCATCCAAAAGAGCTGTTTCTGTAACTCAGAACGCCAAACAAAATCCATTACGGTTGCATTGAGAAGCGATAACCGACCCCTCTCACCGTCTGCACCAGACCTTCCAGAACAAAAGGGGCTAAAATTTTTCGCAACCGCAACACATGCACATCAACGGTACGTTCTTCCACATAACAACTCTGCCCCCAAACTTGATCCAGCAATTGGCTACGGCTGTAAACCCGATCAGGATGAGACATAAAAAAGGCCAACAACTTAAGTTCTGTTGGCCCCAACGAAATCGGTTCCCCAGCCACCAGCACACGACAGGCCTGACGTTCTAGGCGTAATGCTCCTGCCTGCAGAACCCCTTCATCGGACTGACCCACGGTGCGCCGCAACAACGCTTGAACCCGCGCCACCAGCTCCTTGGGAGAGAAAGGTTTGGTGACGTAATCGTCCGCCCCCGCATTCAGGCCGTGAACCTTATCATCCTCCTGTACTCGGGCGGTGAGCATAATAATGGGGATCTCTTGGCTCACAACCTCCTTTTTCAATCGCCGCACCAGCTCGATGCCACTCACTTGCGGCAGCATCCAATCCATCAAAATCAGATCGGGCACCTGTTCAGCAATGCTCGCAAACATCGTCTGTGCATCGTCGGCCAACTGCACATCAAACCCCGCCCGACGCAGAGTAAAGCCCAACATCTCCTGTACCGCAATCTCATCTTCCACAACCAACAATCGGATCTGCATGGCGACCACTCTTTAGACAACGGTAAAAACCCCATTAGAACCGAAAAATATGACGCTTTTATGACAGCCCTCTGGGACGAACAGAACGTCCAAACTCCACCATCCTCTGTACAGAACGATAGGCCGCTTGACGCACACCCTCATCAATCACAATCTCATTGGCTCCCGTTTCCAAACTGTGTGCCAAATTTTGCAGATCATTCATCGCCATCCACGGGCAATGAGCGCAACTGCGACAAGTGGCTCCCTCTCCGCCTGTGGGTGCATCAATCAAGGTTTTTCCAGGTGCGGCCTGCTGCATTTTGTAGAAGATGCCGTTATCGGTGGCGACAATAAAGGTTGGATTAGGCAGCGTTCTCACCGCCTCGATCAGTTGGGTGGTCGATCCCACCACATCCGCCATCGCCACCACCTCCTGTGGTGATTCGGGATGAACCAAAATCGCCGCTTCAGGATGCAGTGCTTTGAGACGGTGCAGCGCCCGCGCTTTGAATTCGTCGTGAACAACGCAGGCTCCCGGCCAGATCACCATCTCGGCACCGGAGACCTTTTGCACATAACCGCCCAAATGTTTATCCGGTGCCCAGAGAATTTTCTCCCCCAGATCATCCAAATGGCTTACCAACCGTAAGGCGATACCAGAGGTCACAACCCAGTCGGCTTGGGCTTTCACTTTGGCGCTGGTATTGGCATAAACCACCACCGTGTGATCGGGATATTGAGCGCGAAATTGGCGAAATTCCTCCGTCTGGCAGCCTTCGTCCAGCGAACAAGTGGCTTCCAGAGTGGGCATTAAAACGCGCTTTTCAGGATTGAGGATTTTGGCGGTTTCACCCATAAAACGCACTCCAGCAACCACCAAGGTGGTGGCGGAATGTTCATTCCCAAACCGAGCCATATCCAGAGAGTCGGAGATGCAGCCACCGGTCTCTTCGGTGATCTGCTGGATCTCGGTGCTGGTGTAGTAGTGCGAGATCAACACGGCGTTCTGTGCTTTGAGCAATTGCTTGATGTGCAGCACCAAGGCTTGCTGAGCGGCTGCGGTTAACTCGGTTTGCGCTTTGAGAATATCCGCTGTGCGCGGTGAGCTTTGGTACAAATCACTGTACAACTGGGGCTGTGGGCTAAGCGCCGACATGTCACACTCCTGATCACGTTTTTGTGGGAACGATTATACAGCGTGTGTTGCTAAAGTGCTGCCTACAACAAAACCTGCTCCACGCCACCCTGATTCACATCACGCAAAAAGCGCTGCTGCCACTCATCGCCAAACAACTGCTGCGCCAACTCCACCACAATGTAATCGGTCTGCAAACCCGTCTCATCCTGATAACGAGACAATCCTTGCTGACAAGCAGGGCAAGAGGTCAACATTTTCACCTCGCCATTTTTGACCTTCTCAACATTGGCCACCGCTTTCAGGTCACTCTGCAACTCTTCCAATTTTCTGAATCGCACCTGCGTGGCAATGTCAGGCCGCGCGGTGGCAAAGGTGCCCGCCTCGCCACAGCAACGATCCGACAGCTTGACCTCACTGCCCATCAAGGTAGAGGTGACTTGAATCGAGTCATAAGTCTTCATCGGACTGTGACACGGCTCATGGTAGAGGTACTTCTGCCCAGGCACCCCCTCCAGCTTGTAGCCCTTCTCCATCAACAGCTCGTGAATGTCCAGCAGACGACAACCCGGAAAGATCTCCTCAAACTGATATTTGAGCAGCTGATCCATGCAAGTACCACAGGAGACCACCACAGTTTTGATGTCCATGTAGTTCAAGGTATTGGCCAAACGGTGAAACAACACCCGATTGGCGGTGGTGATCTGCTGCCCCTTGGCCAAATCGCCGCTGGAGGTCTGAGGATAACCGCAACAGAGATAACCTGGCGGCAATACCGTCTGCACTCCCGCATCGTAAAGCATCGCCAAGGTCGCCATCCCCACCTGACTGAAGAGCCGTTCTGAACCACAACCCGGGAAATAGAAGACCGCTTCCGAGTCCTCTTTGACCTTCTTCACATCGCGCAAAATAGGAATGTATTTGGCATCCTCCACCCCCAGTAGCGCGCGGGTGGTTTTGGCAGGCAGATCCCCTGGCAAACGACGGTTAGCAAAATGCACCACCTGCTCCTGAATCGGCGCTTTTTTAGTGGTCGCAACGGGGCGTTTTTTCTGTTTGAAGACTCTGGGAATCAACTTCAAAGCGCTGTGCAACCACCTCTGCCCCTGAAACCCCCACTTCAACATGGTCAGACGCATGGCTTTAATCACCAGCGGATCGGTGGCATTCAAAAAACTCAGCCCCACTTTGGTGCCGAGACTGAAACGCCGCTGCCCCATGTCTTTGAGAATTTTGCGCATGTGCACAGTGACATCACCAAAGTCGATGTTCACCGGACAAGGGTTCAAGCAGCGATGGCAGACGGTGCAGTGATCCGCCACATCGTTCATCTCATCAAAGTGGTGCAGAGAGATGCCACGACGAGTCTGCTCCTCGTAGAGAAACGCCTCCATCAACAGACCGGTGGCGAGAATTTTATTGCGTGGTGAATAGAGCAGATTGGCGCGTGGCACATGGGTAGTGCAGACCGGCTTGCACTTACCGCAGCGCAGACAATCTTTAATGCTGTCGTTCAGCGCCCCCAACTCGCTCGCCTCCAGAATCAACGCTTCTTGTTGCAACAGACGCAACGAGGGCGTGTAGGCGTTCTGCAAACCCGATCCTGGCATCAATTTACCGCGATTGAAATTGCCTTTGGGATCGACCTGCTGTTTGTAAGCAGCAAACGATTCGCTGGTCTCTCGCTCCAAATACTGCATTTTGGTCAAGCCAATGCCGTGTTCACCGGAGATCACCCCATCGAGCTGTTTGGCCAGCGCCATGACTCGATCCACCATCTTTTCCGCTGCCTGCATCATGGCGTAGTCATCAGAGTTGACCGGAATATTGGTATGCACGTTGCCGTCTCCTGCGTGCATGTGCAGAGCGATAAAGAGACGACTGGAGCGGTTCTGTGTGTGCAGCTTGTCCAACTGCTCGCGCAACTCACGATAATCCTCGCCGCTGAAAATCAGCTTCAGGGGGCGCTCCACCTGCTCTCGGTAAGAGAGGCGGAAATCGCGCCGCAACAGCAAATCCAACAGAGTGTCTCCATCCTGAATCGCGGCTCTGGCCGTCTCATCCAAACAGCTCTGATGCGCCGCTGCCGGAGCCTCTAAATTCCCCAGTAAATAAGCCCAGCGCTCTTGTATCTGCTGCAACAAGGCAAACACCGGTTCGCACTTATCAGCGTAAATCTCAGCCTCTTCGCCCTGTTGTGCGTGTTCTGCCTCCGCCTGTCGATTGGCGGCCTGCTCTTCAAACCAGCCTTGCACGCCCGCCAAAATCTGCAATTTATTGCTGATGGAGTGTTCGATATTGATCTGCTCAATGCCTTCGCTGTATTCCGCCAACCGCGCCAGCGGGATCACCACATCTTCGTTGAGTTTAAAAGCGTTGGTGTGGGCAGCAATGGCGGCGGTGCGGGTGCGATCCGCCCAGAAACGCTGCCGCGCCTCTTTGCTGACGGCGATAAACCCCTCGCCATCACGCGCATTGGCCAAACGCACCACATGGGAAGCGGCTTTGGCCACCGCGTCTTCATCTTCACCGGTAATGTCCGCCACCAGCAGCATTTTCGGCAAGGTACCTCGTGCTGCTTTGGCCGCATACCCCACCGCCTTGATGTAACGATCATCCAGATGTTCCAAACCCGACAGCAGCACATCCGGCAGACCATCCAGATAGGCTTTCAGCTCAACGATGGCCGGTACCGCTTTACGCAGATCTTTACCGTAAAACTCCAGGCAGACGGTGCGCGTGACGCTGGGCATCTTGTGCAGAATAAAGACCGCCGAGGTAATCAGGCCATCACAGCCCTCTTTTTGCACCCCTGGCAGACCGCCAAGAAATTTATCGGTCACGTCTTTGCCCAATCCCTCTTTACGCAACGACTGACCGGCAAACTGCATCACCAGCGGCGGCTCAATCAGGTCGTGACTGTTGGCCGCGTAACGGGCAACGCGAAACTCCACCTGTTTCTGTTGGTGAATTTTGCCTAAGTTGTGGTTCAAACGCTCCACTTCCAACCACTCACCATCGGGGTTAACCATCTTCCATGAGAGCAGGTTATCCAGCGTCGTGCCCCACAGCACCGCTTTTTTACCCCCCGCGTTCATGGAGATATTGCCACCGATAGTAGAGGCATCTTGTGAAGTGGGATCAACGGCAAACACAAAACCAGACGCTTCCGCTGCTTCTGCCACACGGCGCGTCACCACTCCGGCTTCGACCCGAATCGTCGCCACCGACTGTTCAACTCCGGCGATTTCACTCAGAGCAACCTCACCCACCATTTCCAGCTTTTCGGTATTGATCACCACCGAACGGGCATCCAGTGGAATAGCACCGCCGGTGTAACCGGTACCGCCACCACGAGGAATAATGGTCAACCCCAAGCCGATACAGGCTTTGACGATGCGCTGCACCTCCTGCTCACTGTCGGGGTTGATCACCACAAAGGGGTACTCCACCCGCCAATCGGTGGCATCGGTGACGTGAGAAACCCGCGCCAAACCACCAAAGTCGATGTTGCCTGCGCGCGTTACGCCTTTCAGAGAATCAGAGATCTGTTGCCGCAACAGCGCCGTCTGCTCAAACCCTTGGGCAAAATCCGCCACTGCTCGCCGTGCCGCTTCCGCCAACGACAGCGCCTGTTGATTGCCCTGCGCTCGCGCCACGATCTGATCCAGACGGTGATAAAGCGCTTCAATCAACAGCTTACGCCGCCGCTTGTTATTCAACAGGTCGTCTTGAATAAAGGGGTTGCGGCTCACCACCCACATGTCCCCCAGCACTTCAAACAACATGCGCGCCGAACGACCGGTGCGCCGCTCACCGCGCAGGGTGTTTAACACCGTCCACATAGACTCACCCAGAAAACGGATGACGATTTCACGGTCGGCAAAGGAAGTGTAGTTATAAGGGATTTCACGGATTCGGGAGGTTTCGCTGTGCATGGCTTTAAAATCGGTTCGCTGAAAAAGAGGCGTTATTCTAAACCTCAGACCTCGGAACCACCACGATTGAATTTTCGAACGGGCATAAAAAAACGGAGCCAAAAGGCTCCGTCAAGGAAAAAACTTCCTTGGCAAATCTAAATCTTTAGAACTTAACGCGCAGACCAGCAACCAGAACGCTTGACTCATCGCTAGCGGTTTTGCCGGTCACGCTACGGAAACCAACGTGGCCACGAACTTTCTTGTTAAAGCTGTGCAACATACCAACAGAACCGTAGGTAGCATCACCCACATCACTGCTGCCATCACTGCTCGAAGTACCAAAGCCAGCTGAAACAGTATTTGCCGCACTCATTTTGAAAGAAACGTTACCGTAAATAATGGTTACACCATCGGTGCCAGGCATATTAGCACCCTTCTTGACATCACCTTTACCAGCAAGACCTTTACCCAGTTTTTCCATCTGAGCTGCCACTTTGATCGCGCCAGTTTTAAATGTTCCGCCAAATTTCACTGCTGTGGTATCGGTGCCACCATCATCGTGATAGGCAAGAGCCAAGCCAATGCTTTTGCCGATAGGTGCATTGATGCCAAGACTCACACCGTTATCACCGTTGGTGCTAGCTGGGGTTTTGTTATCACTGCTTTCATCAATAATAAACGCAGCAAAAACTTTCACACCACCAAACTTATTTTTATAACCCAGTGTATTACCACCGGTATAACCGTTGTGCAGCTGAGACATACCAGCGCTACCACGAGCTTGCAAAGAGGTCGCTAAGAAGGGATCCCATTTAACCGTGCTAACTTTATAAGGGCTAGAGAAACTACCAGCGATGATGGTACCAAAACCACCTTTCAAGCCAACAAAAGCATCACGAGTCTCTTGCAGAGCTTTTGAGTTGGTATCCACTTTAATTTTAAAGTTAACCTTTGCGATCCCAGTCAAACCGTTACCCAGATCATGTGTAACTTTAATGCCCAGAGACCCAGCATTACCCGAATTTAAGGCAGCACCTTCCGCGCCATCAGCAAGATAAAGACCGGCGGTAGATCCATCGCCAGACAAACTAACCAACTCAACCTGAGCCTTACCAATGATTTTGACGTCTGCCATAGCAGCAGGGGAGAAAGCAACGGCAATTGCGACAGCAAGCAGTTTTTTATTCATTTGGAGAATTCCTCGATTAATTTTGAGACGTAGTTACATTCTTTTAAAAATGTATAACGGGCAAGGATCTTAATGCCTTGATCCAGCACATTGGATGGACGCAAGTCTACTATACACAGAAACAACAAATCAATCCTTTTTTTCAGATTTCTTGCATAAAAAATAACAAATCGTTGTTTTATAACAACCAATAGGCCAAAAAAATGGCTACAAATACTTAAATATCAATATGAACTCCCCAAGAAATGGGGGGGTAGTAGACTAAAAACAACAAAAAACTAATCAAATACCTCAGGAACCACTGTGGTTAACCCTAGGATTTGCCACATCTGCATACCACCACGATAATAAAAAATCTTATCCGCTGGATAACCCAGTGCCAGCAGTCCGCGTATTGCACGCGGCGACTGACCGCACCAAGGACCATTACACCAAAAAATCACTTCCCTAGCAGCGACAAAATCCCAGTCATCGGTTTTGCGATCACCGTCCATTAAACCCCAACGCTCAAGCTGTCGCTTCAGATCTCCCACTTTGCCTCGACGAGTCACCCCAAAACGGTGTATTGCCTTCACCAACTCAGGTGCATCTTTTGGCAAGCTAAAAACGGTGAAAGGAATATTAATCGAACCAGGAATCGTACCCTGCTTAAACCAAGCAGGCACCCGCGCATCCACCACCAAGCCGGTCTCATCGCGGATCTGATTCTGCATAAACTGAAACAGCTCTGGCTCCGCAATGGTCACCACTCCAGGCGCAACATGTTCCGGCTGGATGCAAAAGGGCGGACACTTACGTGACGTTTTACTGAAACTACCAGAGAGTTGATGCCCCTGATCTTGGATCCGCTGAACTCGGATCAAACGATCCTGATGCAACACATCGACAAAATCAACGCCCTCAGTCAAGGCAACATCCAGCGCCAATGAAATCCGTGCTGATAACAATAAGGGCAACAATAACAATGACCAACCAATAATGCGTCTCACCCTAAACTCCCTTTATACCTTTATACCTTTATACCTTTAACAGAATACTCAAAACAAAATCACTGACTACCGCATCTTCGACGGCATCTTCGACAAAATCATCTTCCGGAGCGCTTTTAAATCAGAATCTAACAAATAAGCATCATAAACCTGCTGCCGAGCAGAGTGGGAGATTTTTTTGTAAAACAATGATGTGGCACAATGATCGCGTTTCAAGATTCTCTCGAAATTACGCTGTGAAAGCCCTTTTATCAGAGCAGTGCCTGTGTGATTGACCTTCTCACAACCAGAACCTTTTGGAATCTGCAAAGATTGATCTACAATCGCCCCAGGTTGATTCTTAGCCAAGCTGCTTTTATCAAGAACGACGCTATGGCCTTCAGCATTTAAGCTGTCTAACAGCTCCGAGGCCAAAACCGATTTGCTGGCTAATAAAAACAGCGCTACCAGCAGAAAAACACTCCATTTCTTCATAGCACACCCCAAAATTCACACCATGTGAATAAGATAAGATCACACTACGATTGTAGGACAGGTACTGGCAAAACTAAACAAAAAAAACCGCCATCCTCAACAAAGGATGGCGGTTTTTAAGTTGGCTGGGGGACTAGGATTCGAACCTAGGTTGGCGGAGTCAGAGTCCGCAGTCCTACCACTAGACGATCCCCCAAAAGTGTCTGCCGATCAATGATCGGCCACACCTCTTAACGTTTCGAGTACTGAGTTGCGCGACGTGCTTTACGCAGACCCACTTTCTTACGTTCCACTTTACGTGCATCACGAGTCAAGAAACCTTCCCGACGCAAATCAACACGCAGCTCTTCATCATAAGAGAGCAACGCACGAGCAATGCCGTGGCGAATCGCACCCGCCTGCCCACTGTTGCCACCACCGGCAACGGTGATGTAAAAATCAAACTTACCCATCACCTCAAGTTTTTCCAGCGGCTGACGCACAATCATGCGTGCCGTCTCACGACCAAAATAGTCGTCCAGAGAACGTTGGTTAATCTTGATTTCACCGCTACCAGAACGCATAAAGACGCGGGCGCTAGAACTTTTACGACGCCCGGTGCCATAGTATTGTGCTTCAGCCATTTTCTTCTACCTACCGCCGCGTCAAACACGCGCCGACCTATGTTTATTAATTAAAGATCAAGAACCTGAGGCTGCTGAGCCGCATGGTTATGCTCACTGCCGCCATACACTTTCAGTTTGCGATACATCGCCCGACCGAGAGGATTTTTAGGCAACATACCTTTCACAGCGAATTCAATAATGCGCTCAGGTGCTTTAGCCAGCAACTTTTCAAAGCTGATGGATTTCAAGCTACCGATGTAACCCGTGTGATGGTGGTACATTTTGTCTTTCATCTTATTGCCTGTCACTCGAATCTGAGAGGCATTGATCACTACAATATAATCACCGGTATCAACATGCGGGGTGTATTCTGGCTTGTGCTTGCCACGCAAGCGTAAAGCAACCTCTGATGCCAAGCGGCCCAAGGTTTTACCCGCTGCGTCAACGACAAACCAATCGCGTTTGACTTCGGCAGGCTTGGCACTAAAAGTCTTCATTACATACTCCAAAACGTATACAAGCCATCAGGCTATGGACTGACGGAAAAGGGCGCGATTCTATAGGACAAAATGGAATCTGACAAGTAATAAGCGCACTAAATTTATCATCAGGCAAAAAAAAGGCGCGGTAAGTAGGGACCGCGCCAAAAACCATCAAAGGAGGATGGTGGAGGAAAAACGCCGAATCATCTCTGACTCAAGGAGAATCAGAATATTATAATATGATTATATACATGTCAACAGTAATTTGACCGCTTGACACATTATCCCCAGACCTTAAAACTAATGACTTAGGATAACCCCCTTTAACCAAGGCTTCTTTCACCATGCAACGCCACCTCACCGCTCTGGATCACTTCATCGTCAACGCCGATAAAAGCCTCTCCACCCTCTTCGGCGCAACCCGAACCACCGGTCGTGCTTACCCAGCAGCCGACAAAAAACCGGATGAATTAAGCGAGCATGATCAACAACACGCCGCAGGTCTGATGCGCATCAATCACGCCGGAGAAGTGGCAGCTCAGGGTCTCTATCAAGGCCAAGCCCTGACCGCCAAGCTACCCGAAGTACGTCAACAGATGGAGCACGCCGCTGCTGAAGAGAACGACCACCTAGATTGGTGCAACCGGCGTTTACAAGAATTACAGAGCCACACCAGCCAATTAACACCCCTCTGGTACAGCGGCTCCTTTACCATCGGCGCGTTAGCCGGTTTGGCAGGAGACAAATGGAGCCTGGGGTTTGTGGCCGAAACGGAAAAGCAGGTGGTGAAACACCTCGAAGGTCACTTCACCTCACTGCCAGAGGGAGATCAGCGCAGCTTGGCCATCCTGCAACAGATGCAAGAAGATGAAAGCCAACATGCCCAAGCCGCCGTCGAAGCCGGTGGCGCTGAGCTGCCGTGGCCAGTGCGTAAATTAATGGGGCTGACCTCAGAGATCATGACCCGCACCGCTTACAAGTGGTAATTCATCCCCACTTCTCAGGCAACCATAAAAAATCTCTTCGCGTTCCAGCTCCAACCTCTGTTTGATCTGCTGCAACTCGACAGCAGAGCAACGGGCTTGATCGGCCATCGGCAGATAATCCCCCAGCACAAAAACCTTTTTTAACATTTTGGTGTGAAAGCTATTCTCAACCGCCACATTGCGATCCAGCCGTTGATAATCCGCTCGGCGCTGCGACGAAATAAAATCCTGAATCGATCTGATCTCATGATCGATAAAATATTTCCGCCCCGCTGCGTTACGAGTAAACCCCCGCACTCGGTAATCGATCAAGATGATCTCCGCGACAAAACAGTCCAGTAGCGCATTCAAGGCGGTCAGTGGCGAAATCTGACCACAGGTTGAAATTTCAATGTCAGCTCGAAACGTCGTGATGCCGTTGTGAGGATGCTGCTCAGGGTAGGTGTGGACGGTGATGTGGCTCTTATCCAGATGTGCCACCAGCGCATCGGAGAGTAGCAGCGTCGCGCTGGCACCTTGGGGCTGATAATCTTGCTGCGCCAAGTTGAGCACCTTGGCACCAATCCGCTCTGCCATCTGCGCTAAAATTAGCCCCAAACGCTCAGCACAATAGCGTCGGTTCCACTCGGTTTTGTAACCCTGCTGCTGCGCTTCACTGGGATTATAGGCCAACTCATAGAGCGTCACACTGAGGGTTTTGCTCAGATTGTTAAAGCCTTGCAGACTCAGTTTTTCAGTTGCCTCACTCAAAAGCATGCTCAAACACATGCTGCCAAAACGCTTCACCAAAAACATAACGCGCCACCAACGGCAGCGGTACCGGCCCCACCGCATGCAGACGATCATGAAATGAGCTTAAATCAGCAAAGGTTTTCTCTTGCTGTATATAATAATCACGCATGCCATTGATCAACGCCCAACCCAAGATGTCCGCCAACAGACGAGTCGGTGAACGAGTAAAGCAGAGCAACTTGGCTTCCACCTGCCGCTCCGACAAACCACAAGATCGCAACTGCTCAGCCGCATCCGCCAAACTCAAGCCATCGCAATGCACCGCCAGATCCAACTGCGCCTGCTTCACCGCCCAGAGACGATGCAACAACAGCCAGAAACGGTGCTTTTTGCCATTAAAATAGCCTTTCTCCACCATTAACTGCTCGGCGTACAGCTCCCAGCCCATGGCAAAGAGCGCCGAACGGTTGGTACGCCTCACCACACTGCGTGCCGCACTGTTCTGCTTCGCCAACATCTCTTGCAAATGATGCCCAGGCCAACCCGCCTGCACAGCCGCATGAGCCAATGCAGCATCGCCGTCACCTTCTGCCAACCAACAAACCCCCGTCCGATTACCACCCCAAGAAGCCAAAGAGAGGTAACTGCCATAAGGCTCATCAAAACAGAGTACTTTGGGCAACAGCGAGATTTTCGGCATCGCCTCACAAGGCAGTTCAATCATGCTGTTTTCACGCACAAAGGCTCTGGCACTGACCAGGTGCTGACGATAACAAGCCGTTGGATCTTCCACTGCGTCAGACTCGACTCGTAACCGCTCAGCCACCGCAACAAAATCATCGTCGGCAAACAACTGTAGTGAGATATTTTTCAATTCAACCAGCACAGACTCATACTGCCCCTGTAATGTTTGGCGCAAGCTGTCCAGATCCAGCGGTAAACGGTGTTGACTGAGCAACATCTGCTGATAGGTGTCTTTCCCCACCGCCACGTCTACTTTGGCATGAGGCAACAGACTGTTTTGCAAAAACCCTTGGTAATCCTTCAAGGCTTGCTGCGCCTGCTCCAGCAGGCTCATTAATTCAGCCGATTGCACCATGTTCTGCACCACCACCGGACGACTGGGCAGTTCGTGCAGATAGCTCACGCCCTGCTGCAACACCTGAAGACAAGCCTCAAGCCAAAGTCGAGGAATCACCACCTCATCACGGCTCAACAACATACGCGCCCCGCGCAGATGCTCTGGAATCGCCGCCAGCAGCTGCAACAGTGCCGGTTTAAACTCCTCAATGGGGTAAATTTCCAACTGCTTCAGTGCCCAAAAGGGCAAAAAATATTGCGGATCCAAGCGGTTCAAACCGTTTTTCAACAGCGATTGGTTTTCACGATAGGCCGAAGAACGCAACAGCTCATAATTGAGCTGGCGTCGCTCATCCAATTCTTCAACGGAAAGTTCATCCAAACTGTTAATCAGCTTTTCATTCAGAGCCAACAACGCCCCCCAACTATCCTCATCCAATGAGGGCAACAGATGCGCGTAATCTTGCATCCCCGCATCCATTGCCAGACGCGGGTGAAAACGAAACCAAGCGTGATAGTAGGCTACCACCAGATGATCCAAAACCTCATTGGCGCTCTGTCGAGAGCAGTCATTATCCATAAAAAAAATCCCTATAAATCGACGCCTTTGAAACGCAATTAGTCAGAAGAACGAATCTCATAATCGTGGCTGATCTCCACCGAGTGCGCCAACATCAACGACACGGAACAGTATTTCTCTGCCGACAAGGCCACCGCCCGTTTCACATGTTTTTCCGAAAGTGCCTTGCCTGTGATAATGTAGTGCGCATGAATGCGCGTAAACACCTTTGGCACCGTCTCAGAGCGCTCAGCTTGCAACTCCACCACGCAGTCATCAACGGCTTGGCGCGATTTTTTCAACATCAACATCACATCAAAGGCCGTGCAGCCCCCCATGCCCAACAGAACCATCTCCATCGGGCGCACACCCAGGTCACGCCCCCCCACTTCGGGAGCGCCATCCATCACCACCGAATGGCCGCTGCCAGACTCACCCACAAAGCTCATGTGATCCAGCCATTTTACGCGTGCTTTCATATGTCATACTCTCGCAAGGTCGAGCTACTATTATTAACCGTTTATGGCTACCCTGTAGCCCTCAACGGATGACTCCATTACCACAAAGGCGGGTAGGATAGGATATGCCACAACTCATTAAACAAAAACCAGATAACCAGTGGCTGCAGCGTCTGCTGCTGCACAGCCGCAAACGACAGTACTCAGCCAAAACCACCATTATCCACGAAGGAGATACCCCAGATACCCTTTACTATATCACTGAGGGTTCGGTGAGCGTAGTGATCGAAGATGAGGATGGTCGTGAGATCGTCCTCGCTTACCTCAACAAAGGCGAGTTCTTTGGTGAAATGGGACTGTTCGACGAAGAGACCCAACGCAGCGCCTGGGTTGTGGCACGCACCAAATGCGAAATGGCTGAGATCAACTACGACCATTTTCGCAAAATGAGCCAAGAGGCACCGGACATTATTTTTGCTCTGGCCTCCCAGTTGGCCGATCGACTGCGAAAAACCAGCGCTAAGGTAATGGATCTGGCTTTTGTGGATGTCTCCGGTCGAATCGCTCATACCCTGATGGAGCTGAGCAAAGAACCCGATGCCATGACCCACCCTGACGGCATGCAGATTCGCATTACCCGTCAAGAGCTGGCGCGCATCGTCGGCTGTTCACGCGAAATGGCCGGGCGAGTACTTAAAGATCTGGAAGTACGTGGCCTACTCACCGCACACGGTAAAACCATCGTCGTTTTTGGCACCCGCTAACAACTTCTTATCTAACCTTTGCAGAACCTTCTGCAAAGGCACTTCATTTTTTACTCTTCCCTGTCAACCGATTGTCCATTCATTACGATAATATCACTGTAAGCGCAGATCAACGGAGCAAGCCCTTTTGAGTGACCAGGCACTGAATGCCTTTTTAACCGACGTTCGCGCCCCCGCACTCAAATACGCCCAACTGCGCCTCTCTCAAGAGGAGACCGCCCTTGATCTGTTGCAAGAAACCATGATGGATTTTGTCAGCGCCAGAGAACCTTACGAAAACAAACTTTGGTCTGGCCTGTTTTACAAAATTCTCAATCGCCGCATTGCCGACTGGCATCGCAAACAGTATCGCCGTCAAAAACTGATCCAGATCGTCAGCTTTGGCCAACTGGGACACGACGATGAACAGAGCGAACCCGAAATTGCCGATCACCATGACGGCGAATACGTTTACCGAGCGGAAGAGTTAGAGGTGCAATTTCAACACGCCCTGCAAAATCTGTCCGACCGCCAACAGGAAGCCTACCTGCTTCGGCAGTGGAACGGTTTCAGTGTTAAAGAGACCGCCCTGACGATGGAGTGCAGTGAAGGCAGTGTCAAAACTCACCTGTCCCGCGCCATGAGCGCCCTACGTGAAGCCCTAGGAGAGTGGATCAATGAAGAAAGTGAATAAACTGCTCGACCAGTCAGCTCAACGTCTGGCAGCAAAACACCAGCAACGACTGGAGAGCATGACCTCGGCTGCGTTGCAAAAAGACGAAAAAAAGCCACTGTTTGAGTTGTTGCTGTTTTTGCTGCCACAACCGGCTTACACCGCTGCTGCGCTACTGTTGATCAGCGCAGGATTTGGCTGGATGACGTTGCAAAACCAGAGCAACGAAATCATTGAAAGCCAAACTACGGCGCAACTGCCTGAGTGGCTCAGTGATGATCAAGTTCCAATGGAGCTGCTGGAAAATCCTGAATTTTATCAATGGCTGGCCAAACAGCCTAAAATCCCACAAGCTTAGTGAACCGACATGCACAGGAAAAATTATGCAACGCCCGTTGATCACACGGCTCTCGCTGCTGACGCTCTTTGTCAGCAGCCTCGCTTGGAGTACAGAAACCGCACCCGACGTGCTGCCCGAAGACTTTTTACAACAGCTGCCGATGCTGCTGGAGCTGTCCGATGAACAACTTCAAGCACTGTTGCGCGTACCTGCATCGGAAGAGAGCAACACACAAGGGCAAGACGATGAAACATAAACGCTTCACCCTGCTGTTACTGCTGCTCATCTCTCCCACGCTGTTTGCGAGCACCAATTGGAGTGATCTACCCAAAGATTCTCAACGTCTGCTGGGAAAAATGGAACAGCAATGGCCGCAACTGCAAGAAAACCGCCGCCAACAGCTGCTCAGCTTGAGTAAAAAATGGCTCACTCTGCCCAATGAAAAACGCAACACCCTCTGGAAACGTTTCCAACGTTGGCAGTCGCTGCCAGTGGCCAAACAGCAGCTGATGCAGAAAAACTATCAGCGCTTCAAAAATCTACCCGCTGGCGAACGCCAACAGCTGCTGCAAAGCCATCAACGCTTTCATAATATGGAAACGGAACAGCAGCAGCAGATGATGCAGCGTTTTCAGCAATTTCAGCAATTTCAGCAGCGCAACAAACATCACCCAGGCGGAGGCATGAATAGTTCAATGGGCAAGATGAAGATGGACAACATCATGGGGAACACAGATAATCTACGTCAGCAGATGAACCAGATAGAAAGGCAAAACATGGAGTCAACAACAAATAGACCACAAAACAGTGGCAGACCTTCAAGCTCAACAAATAATATGGGCAGATCAAATCACTGATGCATCACCAACCTACGTGGATTGGAGCACTCTTATTTCTTGCCAGCACAGCACAAAGTCAACAACAGTTGGAATCTGGCCTCAGCTACAACAACGCCAACCTACTCACGTCACAAAACAGCACAGCACAAAACAGCAGTTCCACAGAGCCTCGCCTTGGCCTACCAGTGGCGCTCTCCGCTCAGTGGCAAACACTCAATCCCAATGGTGCTCTGAGTGCTGCCCTCTACGCAGCTCACGATTCTGATCTGCAAAAAAGCAACGCCGCAATCCAGCAACTGAATGGTCAGCTACAAAAAATGCTCGCCCTCAATGCCATCTGGCTCTCTCGCACCGCAATCAGTAGCAGCCTTTATACTAATCAACAGCAACCCGCCAACAGTTACCAAGCGCTCAGCATCAATCAGACCTTCGGTTATTTTGCCAATAACAACAGCGGCTGGGATCTGAATCTGGCACTGCAACAGCGCGATTACGCCCAAAACCCCAATGGATCTTACCAAGGCCAACAGTTTGAGTTAGGTGCGGTGCACTACTTTGCCGCTCCCGCCAACCGCCCCCGTTGGGCAGCGGCCATCACCTTGCAACAATTCAACGCCTCCAACACTTTCTACAACAGCAGCAGTCAGCAGCTGAATTTGAGTTACGGCCAGTGGCAATGGCATCAGCTGCAAGGCAACCTCTCTCTGCAATGGCTGCAAAACCGCTACCCCAATACCGCCCCTCAACTCAGCGACCGCTACAGCCTGCTCTCACTGGATGGCGTTTACCCCATTTCAACAGAGTGGCAACTGACCACCACCCTCAGTGCGGGTCTCTACCAAGACAGCAACAACAGTTCACGCACCATTCTTAATGCCTACTTTGGCTTACGCACCGCTCTGTAAGCCCTCTCCTCTGCTTTTGGTTCCGTTTTGCGATCCCCATCACACTTTCTATCACTTCTCGGTAAAAAAGTGTTTTTGCAGGTCAACCGCTGAGTTTTTCATCACGATGGAGGCTGTAATTCAAAACTTATTGGGATCAAAATCATGCAGATGCAGACCAAACTTGCCCTCTTTACCGGACTCTATTTTTTAACCATGGGAGCGAGTTTTGCCGCTGCCAACAGCAACTTCACAGACCCGCATTTCAGCGGCTCCGGTAATTGCAGCAGCTGTCACGATAACTTACGCGACACGCAAAATAACGACATCTCCATCGTCAAAGATTGGTCTAGCAGCATGATGGCCAACGCCTCAAAAGACCCCTACTGGAAAGCCAAAGTCGCCTCTGAGCTGCATCGCAACCCCAATCTGTCCGATAAAATCAACGACAAATGCTCTCGTTGCCACACCCCGATGGCCAATGAAGCGGCCAAAAAAGCCGGTGTGGCTCCAGAAATTTTGGGCAATGGTTTTCTCAATCCCAGCAACCCCTATTACGATCATGCCCTGGACGGCGTGAGTTGCAGCCTCTGCCACCAAATCGCCGACAACGGTCTGCTCGGCAGCCTGGAAGGGGTCTCTGGCAAATACACCATTGCCGAATACGCCAACCCCGTTGATCGCCCCATCTACGGCCAATACCTCGACCCACAAACGGGGCCGATGCGCAACAACGTCCAATTCACTCCACAACACGCGACACACACCAGCAGCTCCGAACTCTGCGCCAGCTGTCATGATCTAAAAACCCCTTTCGTGGACTCCCTCGGCAATTTGGCCAGCAGCACAGTTGAGTCGGAGTTTCCCGAACAGATGGTCTACAGCGAATGGAACAGCAGCGCCTTTAAAACCGGGGGCAGCAAAGAAGAGAGCTGCCAATCCTGTCACATGCCCAAAGTCAGCGGCAGTGTCAAAATCGCCAGCCGCC
>CAZTQX010000007.1:35089-39376 GCA_964615985.1 uncultured Gammaproteobacteria bacterium
TGCCAATCCTGTCACATGCCCAAAGTCAGCGGCAGTGTCAAAATCGCCAGCCGCCCACGCAACGTACCTAATCGCCCCGACTTCTCCCAGCACACCTTTGTTGGAGCCAATACGGTGATGATGGACATTTTGGATCGCAACCGCAGCGAATTGGACGTGACCGCGCTCGGCTTTGACAGCGCCATCCGTAATGCCCGCACTCTGTTACAAGGTTCGGCCACCTTGGAACTGCTCTCCAGCCAGATCATCGACCAGCGTCTGGCCGTCCGCCTCAAAGTGAACAACCTCAGCGGCCATAAATTGCCCACCTCCTACCCTTCACGGCGGGTTTTCATTCACTTCACAGTCAAAGATGAACAAGGTACAACTCTGTTTGAATCAGGCCGTCTCAATAACAATGGCAGCATCGTCGGCAACGACATGGACAGCGACTTCAACCGCTACGAACCCCACTACAACGAAATCAGCGCCGAAGATCAGGTGCAAATTTACGAACCCGTAATGCAAAACAGCGACGGCGCTGTCACCCACACCTTGCTGCGTGCAGCGGCCTACATTAAAGACAACCGCTTAACCCCGCTCGGTTTTGATAAAAACCAAGTCTCCACCGATGTGGCCGTCAAAGGAGCCGCTTTCAACGACAGCGATTTTAATCTGGGCAGCGACACCCTCACCTACTACGTTGATCTCAAAAACAGCACTCAAGTGACCCTCGAGGTCGAATTAAACTACCAAGCCCTCGCTTTTGGCCACCTACAAGAGATGTTCAGCGACAGCGCCACTCTACCCGAAGTGGCCACCTTTCAAGGTTACTTTGAAGACCCCGCTACCCTGCGTGCTGAAACGCTGGTCTCTCTCACGACCACCTTAGAGACAGCCGCCTTAACCAGCACGGCTACTGCCACTCCGGCTGTTGATACTTCCACGGCAGCCGTTGCCACCGAGAGCAACAGCTCCAGCAACAATCAAACAGTTGCTGGCTCTTTGAGCAACCTCAGTCTCTGGCTGCTACTCGGTCTGCTGGCGTGGCTGAAAAAAGGCCACGTTTTTGTGAACAACATCACATTTTTCAGAGCCGTCGAAAAAAAGTGATCTTCCAGGTCAACCCTTCACACCCCGTCACGATGTAACGGGGGAACAGAGAAACACCTCAAACAATTTTGTCAGGAGCGACACAATGAAATTAAAAACCTTAGCACTGCTCATGGGATTGAGCGCCGGAGTCACTCTGCTGACCGCCTGCGGTGGCAGTACCAGTGCCACCGACCTCAACGCCACCACACTGCAAGGCAGTGTCTTTAAAGGCCCCATTGATGCGGCTCAAATTCAGTTGATGGATCAACAAGGCAACGAGATCAGCAACGTCCAGAGCAGCAACGGCACCTTTAGCATTCCGAACCTCACCACCCTACCCGAGGTGATCTTCCTGCAAAGCTCCGGCGGCAGCTACACCGACGAAGCCACCAGTCAAACCGCCAACTTAAACATGCAACAGGGTTTGCAAGCGGTCTTTACCAAAACGGAACTGGCGGCTCTCATGGCCAATGGCGACTTCATCACCCTGACCCCAGAGACCACCCTGTTGGCCAATCTGGCACGAGACAAGATGGCCGCTGGCACAGCCCCCCAACAAGCCATTGACGATGCCAAGGCACTGATCGAAAGCCAACTGCTGCAAGGCACCGATCCCACCAGCATGATGGCCAACAACGATCTTTTATTGCGCACCGGTAATTTGACCACCGCCCTGCCCGCCAACGATATCGAAGCCTTGGCTCGTAACCGCGCCATCTCCTTCTCTTATGAAACCAAAAATTTGGGACTCTCGCCCGAGCAGGTCTTTGAACTGATTCAAAAACGCAGTGACGATCTCCAAGACGGTACTCTCGATGGCGTGGCTCAAGGTAACCCATTGACCATCACCCCCACCGACAGCCAAAACCCCGTGGTGGCACTGGATCAACAAGACCAACGCACCAACTACGGTCAAGCCCGAGGACAACTGTTGCAAAACACCATTGATCGTCTCAGCAGTGGCGACCTTTCACCTGCGGAGCAGAGCCAGCTCTCGTCTCAATTGGGCATAGATGTCAGCACGTTGCAGCAAAACCAACAGCAGACTCAGCAGCAAAATGAGGCCGCCGTGCTAACCACGCAAGCACTGCTCTCCGCAACCAACTTGCCTGCCTTTAAACATCTGCCGGTGATGACCGACGAAGATGGCGTGGCCAACGATGGCAAAGCCACCTACACCCTCAGTGCCACCCCCAATGTGGATGTCACCATCGATACCCCCAACGGCAGTTGGACAACACCGATGCTGCGCTACAATAATTCTCAATTGCCACCACTGATCCGCGCCCAACGCGGCGATGTGATGTCTCTGAACGTCAATAACAACCTCACCGAAGAGAGCACCGTTCACTGGCATGGCTTTAAAATTGCTGCCATTCAGGATGGTAATCCAGACCTGCCCATCGTTGCCGGTGGTCAGAAGCAGTATCAGTTCACTCTGAATCAACCCGCTGCGCCGCTCTGGTTCCATCCGCATCCTCACCAGCGCACGGCTCATCAGGTCTATTTTGGTCTGGCTGGCGCCTTCATCATTGACGATGCCATCACTCAGACCTTAGAGGCCAACAAAGAGCTGCCCAGTGCGGCCTTTGATATTCCTCTGCTGGTGCAAGATCGTCGTTTTGCTGCCGACACGGGCAACGGACAGCGTGATCTGCTCTATATGGATCAATCTCATGACAGTGATGGAATGCTCGGTGATGTGGTGTTGGTCAACGGCGTTGAACTGCCCAAACTCGATGTGGCCACTCGTCAATATCGCTTCCGCATCTACAACGTCTCCAACGCACGCAGCTACGACTTTGCCCTCAGCAACGGCGCAACCTTTATGCAGATCGGTACCGATGGCGGTCTGTTGCCCGCTCCGGTCTCTGTAGATCACATCACTCTGGGAGCAGCAGAACGCGCTGAAATCGTCATTGATTTCTCTAGCATGAACATGACTGTTGGCGACAAAGTGATGTTGATCAGCAAACCCTTCAGTGGCGGCATGATGTCCATAAATGACACCAACAATCAGAGTGGCAGACTGCCGAATGGTGCCGCTCTGGACATTATGCGTTTTGACATCGCTCGCCAAGAGGTCGATGACATCACCCTCTACGCTCAACTGCCAGCCAATGCAGAGATCAACAGCCGTACCGATCCAGCCACAGCCAGCACCACGCGCAGCTTTGTTCTCAGCATGAATGGTGGCCAAGGCGGTGGCATGGGTAACCAAACGGGAACGGGAACTCAAGGTGACATGGGTAACGGCGGCGATATGAGCTTTACCATTAATGGCAAAAGCTTCGATATGGCTCGCATTGATGAGTACGTCACGGCCAACGCCAGCGAGATCTGGGAGATTCGTAACATGTCTCCGATGGCGCATCCCTTCCACGCTCACGCCATCCAATGGCAGATCCTGGATCGCAACGGCGTTGCTGCCAGCGGTGCCGATCTGGGCTGGAAAGACACCGTGTTAGTCCAACCGGGTCAGACGGTGCGTTTTATCGGCAAGTTTGAGCCGGTCAATGTCGGCACCTACATGTACCACTGCCACATCTTGGAACACGAAGATGCGGGCATGATGGGGATGTTTGAAGTCCTTGCTCCTGGAGCCACAGTTCCTGCTGGGGAATCTGCCATCAACAACGGCGGCACCCAAAACAGCATGGGCAACCAAGGCAATACAGCTAACCAAAACGGTATGGACAACCCAGGAAGTGGTATGGGTAATATGGGCAACTAAGCCATCTCGGTGTAATACACCCAAAAGCCCCAGCAAACTCGTTTGCTGGGGCTTTTTTCTTTCTATTCAAAAAAACAGCAATGCCTTACAACATCAAACAAATAAATTCACATCCGCTTTTTGCGCGATCGGCAGAAAACTGGCCGCTCCAACCCAATCACTGATCTCATCAACAAACTCCTCTCGCTGATATTCAAACAAGTCCACGGTCATTTGACAGGCCAATAACTTCACCTCTGCCTCAATGCAAATCTCACGCAGCTCTTCAATACTGGCGACCCCTTTGTTCTGCATGGTTTTACGCATCATTGAACTGGCCAAACCTTGAAATCCTGGGATCAAAGCCATTGCCGAGGTGGGAATCGGTAAATTTTTTCCTTTCAACCACTCGGGTCCATTGGGCAGTTTCATCGGCATGGCCGGATTGCCCAGCGGTGTGATTTGCAGATCCATCTCTTTTTTCAGCAGATCCAAGCCAT
>CAZTQX010000008.1:0-22014 GCA_964615985.1 uncultured Gammaproteobacteria bacterium
TAAACGTGGCCGATACTCTGAGATTCGACTCATTCGACTCATTCGACTCATTCGAATCTTATCTTGAGGGAGTGTTATGAACTGGTTCAAGTTGTCGCTGAAAGTGGTTGCCTCTGTCGTCGTCTTGCTCGGCGTTTTTCTGTTTTTCAACAGCCAAATCCGTACGCTCTACGCCTTTTGGGATGATGATCCTAGTCGTGGTGCTGTGGCCATGAACGATGAACGGTTTGATGAAAACTTCTCCACCCCCACCTACCTAGATCAAGGTTGGAGCGCCAGCCAGAGCTTGTGGTTTTACAACGCCACGCAAGGCTCCGACATGATTCCCTACGACTTTTTTATGACCTTGGAACAGGTCGATTCACCGCGTTGGTTTCGAGATGCGGCCAATATGAATCGTTATCGTTACTTGCCGCAGAAGAGAACCTTTAGTAATCCTGATGGCTTGCCAGTGGGGTTTGTCAAAGACGTCTATCAGGGCAAGGAGTACATGGGCTTTACCTGTGCCGCCTGCCACACCTCGCAGATCAACTACCAAGGCGAAGCGATTCGCATCGACGGCGGTGCGTCGATGGCCGACATGAATCAGTTTATGGTGGATTTGGGCAAAGCGTTGCAAGCCACCGCTAAGAGTGAGGCCAAAAAAGCCCGTTTTATCCGTCAGGTGCTGGCACGCAACGGCGTGACGCGCATGATCAGCGGTGGCCGTGATTACAGCTCAGCGGCGGAGGTGGAAGCGGACCTGACCACCTACATCTCGCGGATCAACAGTTACAACACCATCAACCATCCTGGTTCGACCAAATACGGTTACGCTCGTCTGGATGCCTTTGGCCGTATCTACAACCGTGTGTTGGAACATGTGTTGATGCGTAAGGACATCAAGTTTGCCTTGCAGCAGGTTTTGGAAGCGGAGCAGGTGACGGCGGTGTTGGGCGAGCTGAATGTGGGTTTGGTGCAAAACGGTGAGTTTGATGATCTGCTGGCCAAACTGGAGCTGCTGCTGACAGAGAAAAAGATCTCCCGCTCTAAGATTGTGAAACTGCGCGACATCCTCTTTATCAAAGCCAATGCGCCGGTCAGTTATCCGTTTTTGTGGGATATCGCGCAATCGGATTATGTGCAGTGGAACGGCATCGGTGATAACGGCACCTTGGGGCCGTTGGGGCGCAACAGCGGTGAAGTGGTTGGGGTCTTTGGCACCTTGAATTGGCAGAAAAAGCCGGGGTTCTCCATCTCATCGCTGATCTTGGGGGATGGCAAAGACCGCTCCCATATCAGTTACCGCTCCTCGTTGGATAAACGCAACTTACGTCTGATCGAGTCGCAATTGGCTCAGTTGCAGTCACCGCAGTGGCCAGAGAAGATTTTAGGGGCGATTGATAAAGAACGTCAGCTTAAGGGTGAGGTGCTGTATAAGAAAAATTGCCTCAGCTGCCATCAGATAATTGATCGTAGCGATCCTAATCGACGAGTGATTGCCAACTTTACCAAGCTGGAAACCATCGGTACCGATCCACAGATGGCGATGAATGCGGCGACCTACACCGGACGCAGCGGCATTGTCGGTGGTCTGACCCAATCGACTCCAGCGGGCAAACTCTATATGCAAGCGCAAGCACCGGTCGCCTCGATCTTGACTCTGGCGACTACGGGGGTGGTCTCAACCCCTGACCCTGACTTGTGGGCACCGACTCGTTTTGCTGAGTGGGCCTACACCTTGGCCACCGCCTTTTTCAGCAACGATGTGGTCTCCACCATGAAACAGGGTGATTACAATCCCGATACCACGGTGGATCCGTTTGCCTCACTGAAAGCCTATAAAGGCCGCCCCTTGAACGGCATTTGGGCGACGGCACCTTATCTGCATAACGGCTCGGTGCCGACCTTGTACGATCTGTTGCTGCCCGCCAAAGCGCTGGACGGCTGGGATGACGAGGTGCGCCCTGAGCGGTTCAGCGTGGTCTATCGTGAATTTGATCCAAACAAGGTGGGTTTTGTGAATCGTGCCAGTGAGGATCGAGCCTTGATGTTTGAGACCCACAAGCAGGGCAACAGCAACGCGGGGCATGAATACGGTACCCAAGATTTGGATCGTGATGATCGTTTGAATCTGGTGGAATATCTGAAAACCTTATAGGGGTCTTGTTGATGAGCACAAATTATCTACAACGGTACGATCAAGCGACCGAGGCGGAGCGCTACCCGCTGGTGAAAAAATGGATTGATGAGGAGCCGCTGGCTTTTTTCAAGCAACTGCGCGAAGAGCGCCCCATTTTGGATACCCCTGAATTTACCGTCTTGAGTCGCTTTGATGATGTCACCGAAGTGCTGGGGATGCCGAAGGTCTTCACCGTCGATCTCTACAAACCGAAGATGGCCGATTACCTGATGGCGCACGACGACGATGCGCTGCACTATCGGGAAAAGTCCTTGATGCAGTCGTTGTTGAATCGGGATGATCTGCCGCATATTCGCCAGTTGGTGGCGGACATTGCTAATGAGATTCTCGATCAGGCGGATGGTTCATTGGAGCTGGCTTACGGTTATTCGCGAGCGGTACCGGCAGTGATGGTGCAGCGCTATTTTGGTCTGCGCGGCAGCAAACGTGAAGATCTGATTCGCTGGTCTTACTGGAATCAGTACGATGCCTTTCACAACCAACCCTTTAACTTGAACTCCAGCGAAAAGACTCAGCACATCACCGACGAACACGACAAGGTTTCGACAGAGTTGGGGGCGTACATTGCCAAGTTGATGGTGCGCAGGGCGTTGTTTGTCAATATCGAGAAGGTCACCAATGTGATCTTAGCGCCGTTGTTGCTGGCGGGGCGTGCCTTGCGTCATCTGACAGGCCAGAAAAAAGAGGGGTTGCAAGACGACATGGTGACGCGCATGTTGCGGATGAAATTCCCCAAGGAGTACGATTTCAATATTGTTCGTCTTGGCATCAATGCCGGTGGTTTGTTGATTGGCTCCATTGAGACCACTTCGCAGGCGGTGTCGCAGATTGTGGCTTATATGTACCAGCATCCTGAGGTGTTGCAACAGGCGCAACGGGCGGCGCGCGCCGCAGATCCCACTCAATTTGATGCCATCGTCTGGGAGACGTTGCGGTATGTGCCCATTGGACCGTTTCTGTTTCGCAAAGCGGCCAGTGATTACACTGTGGGGCGTGGCACAGAGCGAGAGACCACCATTCCAAAAGGTAAAGTGGTGTTGGCAGCGACCTTGTCGGCGATGTTTGATCCACTGATTTTTGAGCGTCCCGATGAGTTTTTGCCTGAGCGAAACTGGTATCACTATTTTCACTTTGGTTTTGGTTCTCACGAGTGCTTGGGTAAATACATTGGCATGGTGATGATTCCTGAGATGGTGCGTCAACTGTTGCGCCGTGAGGGAATTCAACCCAGTGCGGAAATAGATTACCAGAATGGCCCTTTCCCAGAAAACTACCCTTTCAATTGGTCGAAGTAAGCATGGCAAAAACCAACTAAAACAGTCGAGTTTTGGTTGGTTTTTGGCCTAATATCTGAAAAAACGTTGTCCTAGCGCAAATAACCTTAAAAAATACCGGTGTGATTTGTCATCCTACGGCCACATGCTATATCATACGGTCACCGTGTGTATTTCACGGATTAGGTTTTCGGCATTGGATGAGGTAGAGGAATATGGCGCAAACAGGTGTGGCTGTGTCCACAGAGCAGTATAACTACGACATTATTAAGAAATTTTCGATTATGGCCGTCTTTTGGGGCGTACTCGGAATGACTACGGGTGTTTACATTGCCAGCGAACTCGCTTGGCCCTTTTTAAACTTTGATACCGCCGAAATCACCTTCGGTCGTTTGCGCCCTGTGCATACGACGCTGGTGATTTTTGGTTTTGGTGGTAACGCTCTTTTCGCCACATCGTATTATGTGGTGCAACGCACATGCCAAACGCGCCTTGCAGGCGGTAATGGCTTGGTAATGTTTACCTTGATCGGTTGGAACATCGCCATTTTGTTGGGCGCATTGACCTACCCAATGGGGATTACTCAATCACGTGAATACGCTGAGTTTGAATGGCCGATTGATCTCTTGATCGCGGTGGTTTGGGTTGCGTACCTGTGGATCTACACCATGACCCTGCGTAATCGCAGTCAGCCGCACATCTATGTAGCTAACTGGTTTTATTTGGGCTTCATTTTGGCGACCGCGTTGTTGCACATTTTCAATAACTTGGCGATGCCGGTCAGTATCTGGGGCATGAAGTCTTACAGTTTGTTTGCCGGTGTGCAGGATGCGATGACGCAGTGGTGGTACGGTCATAATGCCGTGGGCTTCTTCTTGACAGCGGCTTTCTTAGGCATGATGTATTACTTTGTGCCTAAGCAAGCCGGTCGTCCGGTTTACTCTTATCGTCTGTCGGTGCTGCATTTCTGGGCGTTGAGCTTTATGTACATGTGGGTCGGTGGTCATCACCTTCACTGGACTTCTCTGCCGGATTGGACCTCTTCTTTGGCGGCCTCGTTCTCTATTATCCTGTTGATTCCTTCGTGGGGCGGCATGATCAACGGCATCATGACCCTGTCAGGTGCTTGGGATAAGCTGCGCTCTGATCCGATCATGATGTTTATGATCACTGCATTGTCGTTCTACGGCATGTCTACCTTTGAAGGGCCGATGATGGCGCTGAAAAGTGTCAACGCTCTGTCTCATTACACTGACTGGACCGTTGGTCACGTTCACTCTGGTGCCTTGGGTTGGGTTGCCATGATCAGCTTTGCTTCCTTCTACCACATGATCCCGCGTCTCTACGGCATAAAAGAGATGTACAGCAAAAAACTGATCTATGTGCATTTCTACTTGGCAACCATCGGCACTGTGATTTACATCACCGCCTTGTGGGTCTCGGGTATTGGCCAAGGTCTGATGTTGCGTGCCTTCGATGAGTACGGCAACTTGGCTTACACCTTTATTGAGTCTGTCAGCTTTATGCATCTGCCGTTGGCAACCCGTGCATTGGGTGGTGCGTTCTTTGTTGTTGGTATGTATACCATGGCGTATAACGTCTACAAGACCATCCAAATGGCAAAAAGCGTTGATCAAGCGGGTGTGAATAACATCGCTTCCAAAATGCCAGCCAAGGCTTAATTCAGAGGAGATATGAAGAATGATTAAGCATGAGACAATTGAAACAAACTCGGGACTCCTCCTGGTTTTGACCTTGGTGGCGATTGGTATCGGTGGCTTGGTTGAAATTGTACCGCTGTTCCACATCAACGATACCATCGAAAAAGTGGTGGACGAGAACGGCAAGCAGATGGTGCGTCCTTACACTCCTCTGGAGCAGGCGGGGCGTGATATCTACACTCGTGAAGGCTGTTATTTGTGCCATTCACAGCAGATTCGGCCTTTCCGTGATGAAGCGCTGCGCTACGGTCACTACTCATTGGCAGCGGAGTCGCAGTACGACCATCCGTTCCAGTGGGGATCCATGCGTCGTGGGCCAGATTTGGCTCGCGTGGGTGGTAAGTACTCCAACGAGTGGCATGTGGCGCATTTGGGTGCACCGCGTTCGGTGGTGCCTGAGTCCATTATGCCCAACTACCCTTGGTTGTTAAAAACCAAGTTGGAGTATGCGAAGTACGCCGATAATTTGGTGGCTTTGCGTGCTGTGGGTGTGCCGTACTCTTCCAATGAGACGGAATATGCGGCCAATGTCGAAAAGTTTGGTGCCGATGTGGCTCCCAGCTTGGTGATTGCCGATGCGGTGAAAAACTTGGAAGCTCAAGCCGCTTCGGGTAACTACGACGGTGATGCTAGCAGCGTCTCTGAAATGGACGCTCTGGTGGCGTATCTGCAAGTGCTGGGTACCATGGTTGACTTTAGTAAGTTTGATGAAGGTCACTTCATCAAATATCGCTAAACAATCTTCAATGTGAACGAGGAGGTAGAGAATTATGTTTGAGTGGCTAGAGTGGTTTACGCATATGGAGAACAGCAAACCGTTTGCGTTGGTGGTGCTCTTTGTCGGCTTTGTTGGTGTGATTCTCTATCTTTTTACCGGGAAACAGCGGGGCGAACGGTTGGAGTCGTACAAAAATATGCCATTTTTGGACGATGAGGATGACCTAAGGTCGCCACGCACCGATAAGGGTGAACAGAAATGATTACAAACAATCAGAATGACCCGAAAACAACGGGTCATCAGTGGGATGTAGAAGCAGATGGTAGTGGTGCATTGGAGGAGTTTGATAACCCCATTCCAAATTGGTGGTTGTGGAGTTTTTACATCTCTTTTGTGATCTGTTTTGGTTACTGGATTTTGTATCCGGTGTGGCCAATGGGAAATACCTTTACCAAGGGTATTTCAACGATTGAATATAAGTCGGAAGGGGTGCAAAAAAGCTCGCATTGGAATACCCGTGCGCTGTTTTTGAGCGATTTGCAGACGGGTGAAGAGTCTCTGAAAATGCAGAAGCATATGGATGAGCTTGCCAATGCCAGTTACGACGAAATTCTGGATGATCCTAAGCAGATGGCGTTTGCCCGTGCTGCGGCGAAAGGGATCTTTGGGGATATCTGCGCTTCTTGTCATGGTCGTGGTGGAGTGGGTGTTGTTGGCCTGTTCCCGAACTTGGCCGATGATGATTGGCTGTGGGGCGGTAAAATCGAAACCATTGAACAGACCATTCGTGATGGTCGTAACGGTTTTATGCCCGCTTTTAAAGAGACTTTTAACGCAGAGCAGCTTGATCAAGTGGTTGAGTATGTCTATTCGCTTTCGCAAAAAGATGCGGATGCGGCCAAAGCAGCTGAAGGCGAAGATCTCTTCAAGGGTCAAACCGGTGGTTGTCACTACTGTCATACCAAAGAAGCAACTGGCATGGCCTCCATGGGGTCGGCCAATTTGACCGACAGCATCTGGACCATTGCAGATGTGCCTGGTGCGGCTGATGGTGCGGCTAAACGCGCTGCTATTCGGGCTGTGGTTGCAGACGGTGTGACTCGTCAAATGCCTTCTTGGGCTGAGCGTCTTAGTGACAGCCAGATCAAACTGTTGGCGGTTTACGTTCATCAGTTGGGTGGTGGTCAATAATCACGATCAGTCTCTGCTGTGAGTGATGTTGTGTTAATTGCCGTGTTGAGGCCTTGGCTTTTTCACGGCAATTTTGTTTTTAGCTAAGAGGAGTTTAGTCATGGGATCTCAAACGGGAAGTGTTGAGGTTGCAGCACCTATCCATCCGCGCTCAATTAAGGGGCGTTTTAGAACATTAAAATACGCGGCTTTGGCGCTGGCGTTTGGTGTTTATTTTGGTTTTCCGTGGTTGCGCTGGATGCGCGATATTGGGCCAGATCAGGCGGTATTATTTGATATTGATGGACGGCGTTTTTATCTTTTTAATTTGATTGTGCACCCGCAAGATATGTTTTGGTTGGCGGGTATTTTAATGATTGCTGCGCTGCTGCTGTTTTTTGTTACCAGTGTGGCAGGTCGGGTGTTTTGTGGTTATTTTTGTGTGCAAACCCTCTGGACGGATACGTTTATGCGTATCGAACATTGGATTCAGGGCGAGCGTCCGGCGCGCTTACGTCTGGAAAAACAGCCGTGGAACGGTGAAAAAATTGTTAAGAAAGGCCTGACTCATCTTATTTGGTTGTCGATTGCCTTTGTAACGGGCATCACGTTTACTTTGTACTGGGGCAATGCGCCGGAGATGGTGGGACATTTTTTCAGTTTTGAAGCGTCCTTTGCGATGTACGCCACCACCGCTTTTTTAACTTTGATGACCTATCTGATGGCGGGTTTGACCCGAGAAAATGTCTGTTTTTATATGTGTCCTTACTCGCGTTTTCAGAGTGCCATGTTTGACTCGGATACCTTAATTGTCTCTTACGACTTTAATCGCGGTGAGGGTGACAAAGGTCGAGCTAAGCTAGGTCGAGGTAAAAAAACCTTAGAAGAGCGCAGTGAGCAGGGTATGGGTGACTGCATTGATTGTGGTTATTGTGTGCAAGTTTGCCCTGTGGGCATTGATATTCGTGATGGGGCGCAGGCTGAGTGCATTCACTGTGCGCTTTGTGTTGATGCTTGTGATGCAATTATGGCCACCACCGGTTGGGATAAGGGCTTGATTCGTTACACCTCAGAGAATGATTTGACCGGTAAGAAGACGCGTTTTTTCAAACCGAGAAGTATTATTTATGCACTGGCTTTGCTGGGGTGTGTGGGGCTGCTCTCTTGGAGTGTTTCCAGTCAGACGTTGCTGGATGTGGCCATTCGCCAGATTCGCCAGCCGCTGTTTGTGACTCTTTCCGATGGTCGGATTCAGAACAGCTATGAAGTTAAAGTGAATAATAAAACCACCACCGAACAGCGTTTTAATCTATTGGCCTTGGGGCTTGAGGGCGCTGAGTTGAATATGGGGCGAATGAAAGAGGTGGTGTTGGAACCCGACAGCAGTTTGCGTTTTGTGGTGCGGGTGCGGATGCCGAGGGGCAACCAATATAAATCACAAAACTTTCAGTTTCAGCTGATCTCAACCGAGAACAGCGATTTGCAAAACACAAGACCGGCGATGTTTTATCGACCGAGTAAATAGGTGAGTGTATGACGGACAATTTGGTAATTTCATTGGCATCTGGTTTGGCGATGATCGGGGTGCTCTATTTTATTCTGTATCGTTTTACCGCACTGCGAGCGAGTCAGGTATCTCTACTGCTGATTCTGTTGGTGTTTGCCACCTATATTCCCTATGCGATTTTTAACTGGCCTGGCGGAGACGTGTTTTCGATCCATCTGGCGGTGTTTGTCACCTTGCCTTACGGTTCAGGAATCATTGTCGCATCACGCGAGAAATATCTGGCCACGTTTGGTAAGGATCAGAAAAAACAGTGGTTTCATTGGGGGCCGGCGTTGATTATCGCTTTTTTTGGTGGGGTGGTGGCACTGAACGCAGTATTTGTCACCCTGGCTCATCAGGGTTTGGAGAGTGACGTGGCGCGCGCGGTGTTGCCGACAGCCAAAGGTGGCAGTATTACCTCGTTTTTCCCTGGCGTGGTCAGTCACGATTTTCATGAGAAAGAGTCTCAATTCAACATTTACATGCAGGAGCATAAACAGCAGACCGCTCAGGGTTGGCAGGTGAAAAAAGGCTGGTTATTTGAACCGGTGGCGGGTATCTCCAACAGTTTTCAAGTGGGTGTCAGTGATCGCGATAATTATTCTATTTCGGCAGCGGAGGTGATCGTGCGTTTTTATCGGCCTTCCGACCAGCGCTTGGATCAAAAGTACAGCTTGCCTGAAACTGAAAAAGGCATCTATCGCAGTGCGGTTAAGTTGGATCAGCCTGGTACGTGGCGAGTGGTGGTGCACATCAAACAGGGTGGAAAAATACACGAGCTTCGTGCCATGACCAGTCTGAAAGCGGCTGATGATGTGTAAGTTGAGTATTGCTTGAGTCATTCTGAGCAGGCGTGTTTTCACTGCGGCCTGCCGGTTCCCGAGGGGCTGGTGTGTGAGGTAAAGGTGATGGGCGAGCTGCGCCCCATGTGCTGTCCTGGTTGTGAGGCGGTGGCCAAAGCCATTGTGGCGGGTGGTTTGGAGTCCTTCTATTTGCAGCGCACCGAGAGCAGTGCCCAGTCCGAGCTGGTGCCGGAAGCGTTACAGCAGTTGGCGCTTTACGATCATCCGCAACTGCAAAAAAGTTTTGTGCATGAGGTCGAGGGTGAGATCAAAGAGGCCTCGTTGATCTTAGAAGGCATTGTCTGCGCGGCCTGTGTTTGGCTTAATGAACGCCATGTGACGAGCCTGCCTGGGGTGATTTCTTTTCAGGTCAACTACTCCAATCATCGAGCGCGTCTGAAGTGGGATAACAGCCAAATTCAACTCAGTGATGTGCTAAACGCCATTGCCGCCATCGGTTATCAAGCCCATCCGTTTGACCCTGGTCGCCAAGAGGCGTTGCAGAAAAAGGAGCGTTCGGTCTTTCTACGTCGTTTGGCGTTGGCCGGTTTTTCCATGATGCAGGTGATGATGATCGCGGTGGGTTTGTACTCCGGTGATCATTACGGCATGGATGGCGATCTGAAATATTTTCTCCGTTGGGTCAGTTTGGTGATGACCTTGCCGGTGGTGTTTTATTCGGCTTGGCCTTTTTTCAGCGGTGCGTGGCGAGACTTGAAGCGGCGGCAGTTGGGTATGGATGTGCCGGTGGCGCTGGCCATCGGTGGCGCGTTTTTGGTCAGTTGCTGGAGCACCGTCAGCGGTGCGGGTGAGGTTTATTACGATTCGGTGGTGATGTTTACCTTCTTTTTGCTGGCGGGGCGTTTTTTGGAGATGTTGGCGCGCCACAAAGCGGGCAGAGTGACCGAGGCGTTGGTGCGTCTGACTCCGGCCACGGCGCTGCGTTTGGATGCCGATGGCACAGAAAGCCTGATTCCGGTGGCGGATTTGAGTCTCGATGATCGAGTGGTGATTAAACCGGGTGAGGTGGTACCTGCAGATGGCACGGTGCTGGAAGGGATCAGCAGCGTCGATGAGTCGCTGCTCAGTGGCGAAAGTTTGCCTCGAAACCGTGTGGTGGGAGATTATCTCACCGGTGGTACCTTGAACATTGAAAGTCCGCTGTTGATGCGGGTGGAGAAGATCGGCGCACAGACCATGCTCTCTTCGGTGATTCGTTTGCTGGATCGAGCGCAAGCGGAGAAACCGCAGTTGGCGCGGCTGGCGGATCGCATCGCAGGTTGGTTTGTTAGTGTGTTGTTGCTGCTGGCCTCGTTGGTGGCGCTGTGGTGGTGGCAACACGCGCCAGAGGATGCTTTCTGGATCACCTTTTCGGTGCTGGTGGTGAGTTGCCCTTGTGCCTTGTCTTTGGCAACGCCAGCGGCTTTGACCGCCGCCACGGGTGGGTTGACTCAGCTGGGATTGTTGACCACCCGTGGTCATGCGCTGGAGACCTTGGCGCAGGCGACGCACATCGTTTTTGATAAAACCGGTACCTTGAGCAAAGGCCAGTTGCAGTTGCAGGAGGTACGTCTGTTCTCTGAGCGGAGTGAGGCCGAGTGTTTGCAATTGGCAGCCTCTCTGGAGGCACGTTCGGAGCATCCGTTGGCGAAAATTCTGCGTGATTCAGCTGCTGAGCCGTTGGCGGTGGAGCAGCTGTTGGCGTTGCCTGGCGAGGGCATTGAGGGTCTGATTGACGGGCGGCGCTATCGTATCGGTCGTGCTGATTTTGTTCTACAGGGCTTGGGTACGGATTTTGTGCTGCCCGCTGAACTGTTGGGTACGCCGGTGTTGCTGGCGGATGAAGAACGACTGTTGGCGCTGTTTGTTTTGCAAGACCAGTTGCGACCTGAGGCCAAAGAGAGTCTTCAGCGTTTGCGTGATCTGGGTTTGCAGATCAGTCTGCTGTCGGGAGATGAACCGAAGTTGGTGCAGCAAGTGGCCACGGAGCTGGGGGTGAGCGAGGCACACGGTGGTTTGTTGCCGGAGGATAAATTGAGCCACATTCAAGCGCTGCAACAGCAGGGTGCGGTGGTGGCTATGGTGGGCGATGGGGTTAACGATGCGCCAGTGTTGGCAGCGGCGCAGGTGTCGCTGGCAATGGGGGGCGGTACCCAGCTGGCTCATGCCAGTGCCGATATGGTGTTGCTCTCGGAGAATTTGCTCCACCTAGCAGAAGGGGTGAAGATGGCACGACGAACGTTGACGGTGATTAGACAAAATTTGGCTTGGGCGCTGTTGTACAACTTGGTGGCGTTGCCGTTGGCGGCGATGGGCTTGGTGGCTCCGTGGATGGCGGCGGTGGGTATGTCGGCCAGTTCTCTGCTGGTGGTGGTGAATGCCCTGCGTTTGCGGGTGGTGAAGAATATTTCGGCTTAGAGTATTGGAGCGATTATGGCAATTTTATATCTTTTGATCCCATTGGGGTTGTTGTTTTTGGGGATGCTGGTCTGGATCTTTATTTGGTCGGTGAAAAACGGTCAATTTGAAGACATGGAGGGGCCGGCGTACCGTATTTTGATGGACGACGATGATCCGAAAGTTCCAGGTTACAAATCGCCGGAGTCAGATCAAGTACCGAAGTCCGGTCAGAAGCCATTGGATTAAAAATTTGTTATGCTGTTCTTATTCCTACTAGAGGCGCTGTTGAGTTCCAGTGGGTGATATTTTGTTTGATTGTTAAATGAGGAGACTGTTATGTGGTTTAACTTTTATATGCCCATGATTATTACATGGGGTGTTATTGCTCTAGCTTGGGCGAGTTTCTTGTCCGTGATTTATTACGATTTTGTGAAGGGTTTCTTCTAGAGTCGCGGGTAAATCAAAGTCAAGCAGTATAAAACGACCTTCGGGTCGTTTTTTTTTGGCATGTGTCATGCTTTTATTCCTAGACAGTGGAGTTTTGGTCATAAAAATGGCGCTTATGTGCTGCTGTTTTTGGGAGAGTTTGGTCATGTGGACAAAAATAGGAGGCTTGCTGCTGGTGTTGCTGTTTGGCAGTGGCTTGCTACAAGCCGAGGAGGTCATTGTGAATTCGAGTGTGGCTGAAGCTCTGCCTAAGCGTGCTTTACGGGCTATTTTTGGTATGCGCTTGGGACGTTGGCCAGAAGATAACAGTGAAATCACGGTCTTTGTTTTGGCGGACGACAACCCGTCACACGCTCAATTTTGTAAGACAACCCTTAATGTTTTTCCTCATCAACTGCGTCGTGCTTGGGATCGGTTGGTGTTTTCAGGGACGGGGCAAGCTCCGGTTCAAGTGACTTCTGAGGCTGAGATGTTGAGACGGGTGGCGGAGACGCCTGGTGCGATTGGTTATGTGATGAAGGAAAAACTTGATGGGAGGGTGCATGTCTTACAGGTTCATTAAGTACAAGACAATGGCTCAGTTTGGATTTGGTTTTTTCTTATTCGGCTTATCTCAATTATCCGTGGCGGAGTCGCTAAAACGGTTGCAACTACATGGCTTTTTTACTCAAGCTGTGATGAAGAGTTCGGCCAACCATTTTTTTGGACCAAGTGATAAAGGCAGCAGTGAGTTTACTGAAATTGGAGCTAATGCGTCGTTTAAGCCAACGCCTGATTTACAGTTTTCTGCTCAGATATTATCACGCCGAGCGGGAGCATTGAACGATGGTACACCGCAGTTGGATTACGGTTTTGTCGATTATCGTATCAGCTCAGGTATTGATGGTTTGTGGGGGCTGCGTCTGGGGCGAGTGAAAAACCCGATGGGTTTGTATAACGAAACTCGCGATGTGTCCTTTACTCGACCCTCTATTTTTTTACCACAGTCGACCTATTTGGATCGAAGCCGGGAGATGTACCTCTCCACCGATGCGCTTTATCTTTATGGTGAGCAGCGGACAGATCAGGGTCTCTATATGCTTGATTTTGGTATGGGTTATCCGCAAGCCAATTCGGTGGAGTTGGAGCGGGTGCTGTTATTAAATAAAGATTGGGCTGGACATCTGCAAGCAATAAAACCCTCTTTCTTAGGGCGATTGATCTACGATTGGCAAGAGGGGCGTATTCGAGTAGGTTTAACCTGGGTGAAGGCCGAGATTGATTTCAATGCTGAGGCAGCGGATTTGATCCGCAGTGGTTCAATCTGTGTTGAGCCAAAAATCATCTCTTTGCAGTACAACAGTGAGTTGTGGAGTTGGACGGCGGAGTACACTGAGCAAAAAACCACCACGGAAGGGTTGGGGTTTTTGATCTCAGATGAAACGCGGTTTGCAGAGTCTTATTATCTGCAAGCGCAATACCGCTTCTCGCCGAAATGGGAGGGGTTGCTGCGTTACGATGTGCAGTATTTTGGCCGTGATGATAAAACCGGTGAAAAATTAGCCAGCAGTTCACCTGTTTTGGAGAGTTTTGGTTTGCCTGCTGTTGTAGCACACAGTCGTTTTAGCAAAGATGCCAGCATTGGTTTACGTTGGAATATCAGCTCGCAATTTATTTGGCAAGCGGAATACCACAAGGTCAATGGTACTTCATGGTTGGCGTTGACGGAAAATAAGGATCCATTGCAGACAGAGCAGTTTTGGGATTTGTATACTATGTCTGTTTCGTATCGTTTTTAATGTTAAATAACATTGGGTGTGAACAAACATGGAGTCAATGGTTGTTGGGCAGCCCAAACTTAAGGGTACTTTTTTTAGTTTAACATGGAAGGTGCTGCTGGTTTTAAGCTTGGTATTGTTGGTGATTAATGTCGTTTTTTCATTGATTTCTTATAGGAATTTAATGAGTCTATTTGAGCATGAAAGACAAAGAACGCATGAGAATCATATCCACGAAATTGCAGCATTAATTAACCAGTCGAGAGAGAGTTTGTTGCAATTGGGTGTTTTTGTTCCCTCTCTGCAAGGGGTGGATATTGAGATACTGTTACACGACAAACCTCAGTTTGAAATAAATTTTGATGCTCATTGGAGTTATTTGAGTCTGGATATGGGCTTGGTCTCAGCAGAGTTTTTTGCAAAGAGAGGTCTGATCTCTTCTGCTTGGGGACAGATAATGTATTCTGAAAAATCACGGGCAGCCTTGCTTTCTCTGGTGAATAAAACTCGAAAAAATGAGTTGCCAAACGATGTGATTCAATGTGACTTGGAGTGTGTTCATTACTCTATAGTACCCATTATATCGGCAGGAAAACACGTTGGCGAGCTTCTGTTAGGGCGTTCTTTAACCGAGGTTATTATTCAATTTAGCCATATTACCAGTAATGATATCGGTTTAATCAGTCGTGAGTTATCAGAACAAAATCGACAATCTAAGTCGCGCCGATTTTTTCATAAGTTGGGGATTAAAATCAACGGTGTCACTAATCAAGAGCACAGTTTGGCTCTGTTGAGTGAACTGGAGTCTAGAGGCATTACTTATGATGATTTGCATTATGGGGAGCGATTAACCTATCAACAAAGAGAGTATGAGGTTAGTTTGATTCCTGTTGAGGGGGGAGGGAAGCATCATGGACACAATGAGTATGATAATTATCATGGTGATTGTTTTTTAATTATTGCGGATGTTACTCAACAAATCACACAGATTGAACGTTCGGTTAATGACAGTGTTCAGGCTGGAATTATTGGTCTGTTGCTATCTGAGCTGGCGTTATTGTTGGTTTTATGGCGTCCGATTAGGCGTATAAAGTTGGTTTCTACACAGCTGCCTCTATTGGCAAAAGGCAAATTCAAACAGGTTAGAGGTGAACTAGAATCGATAAAGAATCGTTATTTTTGTGATGAAATTGACCACCTTTCTCGAACTTCGCAAAGTTTATCTCATCAGCTTGAGTTTTTAACGCAAGAAGTTGAAAAACGCGAACAAAATCTAAAAAAACATAATAGTGATTTGATTGTTGAGCGTAATTTTGTCAAGGGTATTCTTGATACCGCAGAGGCTCTGATCCTGACTCAGGATGCTCATGGTCGAGTGCTTTTATGTAACAGTTATGCGGCATCTTTGAGTGGTTACTCCAGTGAAGAGATTCAGAAAAGTTATTTTTTAGATCTACATGATGAAGATGAACTGAGAAAGTCACTGCAAGAGACCTTAAAACAACTCTCTAAAGGCGAGCTAAATAAAAGTCGTGGTGAAGGGCGTATCGTCTGTAAAAATGGTGCGCAACGCCATATTTTATGGAGTTTTTCCAAACTTGACTCACAAAAGTCAGGGCAGAATATGCTCTCCATCGGTCTGGATATTACCGAAATCAAGCGGGTGGAATCTAAAATTGCTTGGTTGGCCGATCACGATCCACTGACCGAACTGTTTAATCGCCGTCGTTTTCAAGATGAATTGGAGGCGGCACTGGCGTGGTCACGGCGCTCTGAAAAGGGTGGGGCGCTGCTTTATTTGGATCTGGATAATTTTAAAGATATCAATGATACCGGTGGCCATCATTCTGGTGATGCGCTATTACGCAGTGTTTCGACCACGCTTTCCAAAGTGACACGTGAAGTGGACATCATCGGTAAAGGCATTATGGGGCGTTTGGGTGGCGATGAGTTCGGTGTTGTTTTCCGCGACACCGATCAAGCGGGCATTATTACTGTGGTGGAACGGATGCGAGCGGAGATGAGAAAGATCCGTCATAGCGTTAATGGCCAGATCCATTCCATCAGCACCAGCATCGGTGTGGCGCTGTTTCCGCAGCACGGTGACAGTATGGAGGAATTGATGGCCAATGCAGATCTGGCCATGTATCAAGCCAAATCTGCTGAGCGCGGTTCATGGCATATTTTTTCTGCCGATGAGCAGGTCAGAGAGCATCTTAATGAGCGCATTCTCTGGAAAGAGCGCATTGAGATGGCGATTAAACATGAAAAATTTGTCCTCTATTATCAGCCTATTTTAAACATTCAGACTAATGTCATCTCCCACTATGAAGCCTTGATTCGTATGATTGGCGATGATGGTGAGATTATTCCGCCGATCTCCTTTATCCCCATCGCTGAGCAAAATGGTCTGATCTCTTTGATTGATCGTTACGTTTTGGAGCGTGCCATTCGTCAGCAGGTGACGCTCTCTAACGAAGGTGAAACAGTCACCATTGCGATTAATCTTTCGGGGCGGGCGTTTGAAGATTCGGGTTTGTTGGCCTTTATTCAGAAGCAAATTTTTGACTCGGGAGCCGATCCGAGCCGTTTGATTTTTGAGATCACCGAGACCGAAGCGGTGGCGGACATGGCTGCGGCTAGAGTGTTAATGACGGCGCTGAAAAAATTGGGTTGTAAATTTGCGCTGGATGATTTTGGGGTGGGGTTTGCTTCGTTCACCTACCTAAAAGAGTTACCGGTGGATTACGTTAAAATTGATGGTTCATTTATTCGTGATCTGCCTGAGAAAAGGGATAATCAAATTTTTGTTAAAGCATTGTCAGATGTGGCGAAAGGTTTTGGTAAAAAGACTGTGGCAGAGTTTGTGGACAGTGAAGAGACCATTCGACTGTTGAATTCATTTCATGTGGATTATGCCCAAGGTTATTATGTGGGCAAACCTCGGCCTCATATTCATGAGCAGGAAGAGGTGGTGTGAGTCTGTTTTAGGAGCGCAGTACCGCGCCTGTCAGACCGTCTCGAATGCGGCTGGGCTGCTGCTCTGTGCCCACCTCGGCATCAATAATCAGATCAACCTGTTGGCCAAAATAGAGGCGAACCTCAGCGGCAGTGCGTGCTTCCTTGACTCCACTGGGATTGGCGCTGCTGGAGACAATCGCTCCGACTTTTTTGCACAGCGCCGCCGCCACAGGGTGAGCGGTGACACGCACGGCCAGCGTATCGTGCTGGCCGGTGAGCCATTTTGGTGTTGTTGGAGCGGCAGGCAGCAGCCATGTGTTTGGCCCTGGCCAATGGGCTTGAATGCGTTGTTTTACTTCATCGTCGAGAGGCTTTAAATAGGCCTTTAGCTGCTGAAAATCGGCGGCAATCAGAATTAAGCCTTTGTCTGGGCTGCGCTGTTTGAGTTTTAATAGGCGTGAAACGGCCTCTGGGTTGCGTGGATCACAACCCAGTCCAAAGACCGCTTCGGTGGGGTAGGCGATCAAACCACCGGCTTGAATAAGCGCGGTGGCTTGATCGAGTTGCGGCGGATTACTGCTCGTCACTGCTGGCTTTTTTAGTCGCCACTTTCTTTTTTACTGCCGTGGTTTTTTTCGCAGTGGCTTTTTTGGCCGTGGCTTTTTTCTTGGCACTGGCTTTCTTTTTACTGCTGGCCTTTTTCTTACTGCTGGCTTTCTTTTTCGAAGCGGTTTTCTTCGCACTGGTTTTTTTACTGGCGGTTTTCTTGGCTGCCTTTTTGGCCGTGGTTTTTTTCTTTGCTACGGCCTTCTTTTTGCCTCGGCGCTTTTTCTCTGGCGCTTCGGCAATCAGTTTTTCACACAGTTCCAGCTTCAGCTCTTTGGGTTCCATATCCTTGGGAATTTTGGCGTTTTTGTTGCCGTCGGTGATGTAGGGGCCGTAACGACCGTTCAACACCTGAATTTCGCTGCCCTCAAAGGTTTTGATAAGACGATTGGCATCGACCACTTTTTTCTCGGCGACCAACTCCAGCGCCCGTTCCAGAGTGATGGTGTGTGGGTCATCTTCCTTGATGGAGACGTATTTGCTGTCGTATTTAACGTAAGGGCCAAAGCGACCGATGTTGGTGCTGATCTTCTCGCCTTCGGGAGACTCACCCAAATTGCGCGGCAACTGAAACAGCACCAGTGCCTCTTCGAGAGTGATTTTGTCCATCTTCTGACCAGGGCGCAGACCGGCAAACTTAGGTTTGTCTTCGTCATCGCGGGTACCGATCTGCACAAAGGGGCCGTAACGACCGATGCGTACCGAGATCGGTTTGCCGCTTTTGGGGTCGGTACCCAGCTCGCGGGCTTGCACCGCTTCGTCACGGCTGACGTTGGCCTCTTTGTCGGCGATCAGAGCGGTAAACGGAGTCCAGAACTCTTGCAGCAGGGGGATCCACTCTTTTTCGCCACGGGCGATGGCATCCAGCTCATCTTCGAGTTTGGCGGTGAAGTCATAATCGACGTACTGGGTAAAGTGGGTGCAGAGAAATGTATTCACCACTTTGCCCACATCGGTGGGGGTGAAGCGCCGCGACTCCAGCTCGACGTAACCGCGATCTTGCAGGGTCGAGATGATGCTGGCGTAGGTCGAAGGCCGACCGATGTCGTACTCTTCCAGCGTTTTTACCAAGCTGGCCTCGGTGTAGCGTGGGGGTGGCTCGGTGAAATGTTGTTCGGGACGAATCGCCTTGAAATCGACTTTATCACCCTCTTCCAGCGGTGGCAGACGATGATCTTCCTCTTTTTTGCTGTCGTCCTGACCCTCTTGATAAACGGCCATAAAACCGGCTTCGCGCAGAGTGGAGCCAGTGGAGCGGAAGGTGTTGCCATCCCCACAAGCAAAGTCGATGGCCACTTGATCAAACAGCGCGCGTATCATCTGACAGGCGACGGTGCGTTTCCAGATCAAGCTGTAGAGCTTGAACTGATCGTCGGTCAGATGGCCTTTGAGGTCTTGGGGGCGACGATGTGCCGAGGTGGGGCGTACCGCTTCATGCGCCTCTTGGGCATTTTTAGATTTGGTTTTGAAAAAACGCGGCTCTGGCGGCATCTGGTCGGCACCGTACTGAGTGCTGATCAGACCCCGAATGTCTTCCAAGGCATCTTGGGAGAGGGTCACGGAATCGGTCCGCATGTAGGTGATCAGACCTTCGGCACCGGAGCCGGTGTCGATGCCTTCATAGAGCTGCTGGGCAACGCGCATGGCGCGTAGAGCGGTGAAGCCCAACTTACGCACCGCTTCTTGTTGCAAGGTCGAGGTGGTGAAAGGCGGTGCAGGGTTGCGTTTGCGCTGTTTCTTGGTGACCGCTTTGACGATCAGGCTGCCGTTGGCGGCGCTCAGAAGCTGTTCTTTGGCAGCGTTGGCTTGCTCATCGTTGGTGATGCTGAACTGTTTTAGTTTGTCGCCATTGAGCTGGCTTAGTTTGGCGTTGAAGGCCAGCTTGCTCGCTTCGAGATCGGCTTCAATGGTCCAGTACTCGCGGGCTTCAAAACGGTCAATCTCCGCTTCACGTTCGCTGATCATGCGCAGCGCAGGGCTTTGCACCCGACCGGCGGAGAGACCGCGTTGAATCTTTTTCCACAGCAGTGGCGAGAGGTTAAAACCGACTAAATAATCCAAAGCGCGTCGAGCTTGCTGGGCGTTGACCATCTCCATCGAGAGTTCGCGTGGATTGTCCACCGCCTCTTTGAGGGCGCGTTTGGTGATCTCGTGAAAGACCACCCGCTGCACGACCTTGCCTTCCAACAGGTTTTGTTCCTTGAGCATCTCCGCCAGATGCCAAGAGATCGCTTCACCTTCGCGATCCGGATCAGTGGCGAGCAGCAGGGAGTCGGCTTTTTTGAGGGCTTTTTTAATCGCCTGAACGTGTTTTTCATTGCGTTCGATGGCTTGGTACTTCATGGCAAAGCCGTTTTCCGTATCGACTGCGCCCTCCTTGGGAACCAGGTCGCGGACGTGACCGTAAGAGGCCATGACCTCATAATCTTTGCCAAGGTATTTTTTAATCGTCTTACCTTTGGCAGGTGATTCAACGATGATTAAATGCTTACTCATTATTTTGCTCTGCTCTGGGCTCTCCGGCCGTGGTAATAACGTTTGTCATCAAACGTGGGGCGCTATTCTGAACTAAATTTGGTGCCTACGTCGAGTGCTTGGGGATTGCAAGGGTGTTTTTGTTGCTCTTTTTTGCTGTCATTGGATGATAGTAGCTTGTTTTTGCACTGTTTTATTTCAAACATTGGTAAAGTCCGCCGGGCAACACTTCGATGCGATTTTGCAGTTCGAGGATCAATAACATGGAAGAAAGGCTCTTGACGGAGAGTTGACTGCGTTCCACCAGCGTGTCGATGGAGACCGGTGAGTGGTCCAGACAGTCGAGCAATGTTTGGTAATCGTCGTCCAACAGATCCGTTTTGGCGAGCTTTAATTCTGCCTGTGGAGCGGGCTTTGCGGTGGCGGCAGGCGGGTCAAATTCGTTGCTTTGCAATGCTTGGCGAATCAGCGGAGCCACCTCTTCCAAAATGTCCTCGGCAGTCTCGACCAATTTGGCTCCTTGGCGAATCAGGGCATGGCAGCCTCGTGCCAGTGGGTTGTGGATTGAACCGGGAATGGCAAACACCTCGCGCCCCTGTTCCAAAGCGTGACGGGCGGTGATCAGTGAGCCACTGCGTTTGGCGGCTTCCACGACTAAGGTGCCGATGCTCAGAGCGCTGATGATGCGGTTACGGCGCGGGAAGTTTTGAGCTTGAGGCCGTACTCCGGTGGGGAATTCAGAAATCATCACCCCTTGAGCAACGATCTGTTGCGCCAGCTCGCGGTGAGCGGCGGGGTAGACGCGATCCAAGCCGGTGGCGGTGACGGCGATGGTGCTGCCACCGCCAGCCAAAGCCCCTTGGTGGCTGGCGGCATCGATGCCCAGCGCCAAACCGCTGGTGATGGTGAAACCGTTGCGAGCCAGATGACGGGCAAACTCGAAGGCAGTCTCTTTGCCGCTGTGGGTGGGGGTGCGGCTGCCGACGATGCTCAGTTGTAAACTGTAGAGGGGATCCAGATCTCCCTTGGCGTAGAGGATCAAGGGCGCATCGGAGATGGTTTTTAGGCGCGAAGGGTAGCGGGGATCATCCAGCGTCAGTAAGTGGTTTTCGCTCTCCTCTGCCCAGCGCAGATCATTTTCGATCTTCTCCGACAGTTCGTTTTGCAGCAGCAGATCCAAGGCGGCGGGTTTTAGGTTCAGAGGTTGCAGTTGTTGGCGCGTGCAGTCGTGCAGCTGTTCGATGTCACCGATCAGATGGATGATTTTGGCCGCAGTGGCCGGCCCCACGCCTGGAGCGTGTAGCAGTCGCAGCCACGAGTGCAGATTGTCGAGCGGCTTGGCCAATTAGGGGTTGGTGATGATGTCGTTGATGTGGATGGCACGCGTGGCCTCCATAATCAAACCGTAACTGAGGCGATCAAAACTGCGGAAGATCATCAAGGTTCCAGCAGTGCTGTCGGGCAGTTGTACGTAGTCGTTGTTCTTGCCACTGAAACGATCCTGAATCATTTTACCGCGTTTTTTGATGGCCAAGATGTGCCCGACTTCCAGACCATCTTGCTGACCTTTGTTGATCACCACCACTTGGTTTTGCGCCACCTGACTGATGGCATCAAAGAGGGATATGATTTGGCCATTGATTGCTTGCTTGGGCACATGTGGTAGATAGTTGCGTTGGATTTTACCTTTTTCCTGCATCAACAGGCGATCACCCGCGAGGGTTTCACGATTGCTGGAGGTAATGGTGAGGGTGGCGGGGTCACCGAATTGGGTGACTTTGGCATTGGCGATAAAAATCGCTTCGTAACCAAGAATCTCACCGCTGGCGGGGTCGCTAAAGGTGTTGCCTGCTCGGAAAACGCTGAACAGCGATTCATCGTTGTTGTTGAGACCGCGAGCGTAGAGTTGATTGCC
>CAZTQX010000008.1:22114-38633 GCA_964615985.1 uncultured Gammaproteobacteria bacterium
CGCTGAACAGCGATTCATCGTTGTTGTTGAGACCGCGAGCGTAGAGTTGATTGCCAGTGGCGCTTAGCAGTCGCCCTTCTTGATTGCCAAGGATGTAGGGTGCGTTGGCCAATTCATCTTTACCAACGATGCGTGGCTGCACGGTGAATTGTTGGATTGCTTGCGCGGAGATCATCGGAATGGCGGCCTCTAGCGGCTGCTCTCGAACCTGTGGTGAGAGGCGCACGATGGGGGTGCCGCGTGGCAGACTCAATGGGCGAGAGGCCAGCCCTGGGCGATCCAGATAAAGGTGGGTCTGGCCATCAACAATGCTGACGCTGATGCGATCACCAGGGTAGATCAGATGCGGATTTTGGATTTGTGGATTGACTTCCCAAATCTCCGGCCAGATCCACGGATCGCGCAGAAATTGAGCAGCGATGTCCCAAAGTGTGTCGCCTTTCACCACAACGTAGAGCTGTGGACGACTTTCGCGTAGGATGACCGGCGCGCTGATCTGCTCAGGTTCTGGCTCAGCCACAAAAGGGGCTGGGGCAATAATCCTTGTGGGTTCTTTTTGCATCGGTTGACTGGAGCAGCCGTTGAGTGCCAGCAGAGCACTGATGACGGTGAGCATGACAAAGGCACGTTTTGGGAATTTCGCTGTCAAGATCTTTACTCCACAAGGGTGATTTTTTAGCAGTTTAGCCAGAATGTGGGCCGTCGTACAAGGGACATACCTTGATGTTAGCGGCTTTGTTCACATTATTGATCGTCTTTTTTTGTACAACATTAGATAAAGTATGGGTTTGAAGTTATGGCGTTATTGGATATTTTGCATTTTCCAGACCCACGTTTGCGTACTCAAGCGAGAGCGGTGAGTGAGGTAAACGCTGAGGTAGTACGTTTGGTTGATGATATGTTGGAGACCATGTACGAGGCTGCGGGTATTGGTTTGGCTGCCACACAGGTTAATGTGCATCGACGGGTGGTGGTGATTGATGTTTCTGAAGATCACGATCAACCCTTGGTGTTGATTAATCCGGAAATTATTGAGCTGCACGGCGTTGAAGAGATGGACGAAGGTTGTCTCTCGGTGCCGGGTTTTTACGAAAAGGTGCAGCGTGCCGAGCAGATTCGGGTTAAGGCTCTGAATCAGCAGGGTGACGTGTTTGAGATGGAAGCGGAGGAGCTGCTGGCGGTCTGCATTCAACATGAGATTGATCATTTGGATGGCAAATTGTTTGTGGATTACATCTCGTCGTTAAAGCGGCAGCGAATTCGCAAAAAGCTGGAAAAGCTGGAAAAAAGTCGGCAAAAAAAATAAAAAAGGATTCAGTGATGTCATCAGGCTTGAAAATTATCTACGCGGGTACCCCCGATTTTTCTGTGTCAGCTTTGCAGGCGTTACTGGACTCTGAGCATGAGGTCTGTGCGGTCTACACTCAGCCAGATCGACGCGCGGGTCGAGGTCGTTTGCCTAAAACCAGTGCGGTGAAAGATGTGGCGGTGGCCGCAGGCATTGAGGTCTGTCAGCCGTTGAATTTCAAGCAGCCGGAAGACATTGAAAAGCTGCAAAGCTTTCAGGCCGATCTGATGGTGGTGGTTGCTTACGGTCTGATTCTGCCCAAGGTGATTTTAGAGGCACCGCGTTTGGGCTGTCTGAATTTGCACGCGTCTTTGCTGCCTCGTTGGCGTGGTGCGGCTCCCATTCAACGTGCCATTTTGGCCGGTGATACGGAGTCGGGCATCACCTTGATGCAGATGGATGTGGGGTTGGATACCGGCGACATGCTGGCCAAGTCGGTCTGTGTCATCGAGCCACATGAGAACGGCGGTTCGTTGCACGATAAACTTTCTTTGATGGGAGCAGAGTTGTTGATCTCGGCGTTGGCGAATCGTTCCGATCAGGGCTGGCAAGGCGAAGCGCAGAACGATCAAGAGGTCATTTACGCATCCAAGTTGGACAAAACGGAAGCCATCATGGATTGGCAGCGTTCGGCGTTGGAGCTGGATCGACAAGTGAGAGCCTTCAACCCGTGGCCGGTGGCACAAACGCTTTTCAATGGCAAAGTGATGCGCATTTGGCAGGCTGAGGTGCTGGCGGGTGAAACCTCAGAGGCGTTGGCTGGAACGGTGTTGTCGGCGGATAAAGAGGGCATTCGAGTCGCCTGTGGTGAGGGTGTATTACAGTTGCAACAGGTGCAGTTACCCGGCAAAAAAGCCCTGTCAGTGGCGGATTTTCTGAATGCCCATAAAATAACCGGCTCTCTCTTGGGTCAGGCGGAGTCCACCTAATGGCGCTGCTGCCGGTGCGTTTGGCGGCCACCAAGGTGGTGGATCGGGTGCTGCGCCACGGTGAATCGTTAGGCACGCTGTTACCGGAGTTCTCCGAACGGGTCAAAGAACAAGATCGCGCTCTGTTGCAGGCACTCTGTTTTGGCGTGATGCGTTATTTGCCCAAATTGCAGTGGTTGTTGCGTAAGTTATTGCAGAAACCGTTGCGTAATAAAGATCAAGACGTGCAGGCGCTGCTGCTGCTGGCGCTGTTTCAATTACTTTATTTGCGAGTGCCGGAGTACGCAGCGGTCAACGACAGTGTCGCGGTGACCAAAAAGCTCGGTAAAAGTTGGGCGAAGGCGCTGGCCAACGGCGTGTTGCGTAATTTTATTCGTCGCAAAGATGAGCTGCTGAAAAAACTGGAGTCGGATCAGGAGGCGCATTACTCTCATCCGGCTTGGATTATTGAACGGCTGAAAAACGATTGGCCAGAGCAGTGGCAAGCGTTGTTGCTGGCGGCCAATGAAGCACCGCCGATGACCTTGCGGGTCAATTTAGCGCAGCAGAGTCGCGCCGATTACCAACAACAGTTGCAAGACCAAGATATTGCCTCTCAACCTCACCCACAGGTGAAATCGGCCTTGTTGTTGGAAAAACCTCAGCCAGTGACGCTGTTGCCGAGTTTTGAGCAGGGTCGCTGTTCGGTACAGGATGCAGCGGCGCAGTTGGCGGCAGAGCTGCTGGATGTGCAGTCGGGTCAGCGGGTTTTGGATGCGTGCGCTGCCCCTGGAGGTAAAACCGGCCATATTTTAGAGCAGGCCGATAACTTGGAAGTGTGGGCGCTGGACAGCGATCAAAAACGTTTGGGTCGAGTCACGGAAAATCTCCAGCGTTTGAGCTACTCGGCGAAATTGGTTTGTGCCGATGCCGCTGACACCAATCTCTGGTGGGATGGAAAGCCCTTTGAGCGTATATTGTTGGACGCGCCTTGTTCTGCCACGGGGGTGATTCGTCGTCACCCTGATATCAAGGTGTTACGTCGAGCGGAAGACATTGAGGCGTTGGCGGCTCAACAGTGGCGTTTATTAGAGGCGCTGTGGCCGTTGTTGGCTCCTGGTGGTCAGTTGCTCTATGCCACCTGTTCTCTGTTCAAAGCGGAAAACAGTCAACAAATTGCGCGTTTTCTCAGTGAACAGAAGGGGGCTTCTGAACGGCTTATTGAGGCTGACTGGGGTTGTGCTGATGTGCATGGGCGACAGATTTTTACTGGGCAAGAGGTTATGGACGGTTTTTATTACGCTCGATTAGAAAAAAAACGAGGCTGTTAGGGTTGTGAGTCTGTCAATTGAGATGAGTTGTCGATGACGTTTAGCGTTATTTCGGCACAACGCATACAAGCCAGTTGTTGTTGGATTGGTGTGTTGTTGTTTGTTTTATTGTTTTCGCTGGTGGCGGAAGCAAAACCCTTTTATGTCAAACAGGCGCAAAGTTATTTACAGCACGGGGTTTATTATCTGGATGCCGAATTTGAATTGCCGTTGGCCGTTGCTCCGACGTTGGCACTCCAGAGTGGTGTGCCACTGCAATTTAATTTACAGATGGAGATCGTGCGACAGCGCAATTGGTGGATTGATGAAACCATCGCAGCTTTGCAGCAGCGTTATCGTTTGGAGTACCACGGATTGAGCCGCCGTTATTTGCTTTCCAATCTTAATACCGGTGTTAAACGCAGTTTTTTTTCCCTCAATTCGGCTCTGTCACAGATCAGTACCTTGCACGCATTTCCATTCTTGGATGCGGTGCTGTTGAGTCAGCCAGGTCATTATCGTGGTCGTATTAAGGTGCAGTTGGATCATTCCACGCTGCCTCTACCGTTGTTGTCACAAGCCTATTTCTCCTCTTCGTGGCAGCTGGACAGTGAGTGGTACTCATGGTCGCTAAAATAATTCGGCGTTTGGCGACCAGCATGGTGCCGATGTTGGTGCTCTTCTGTTTGCTATTGAGTTCGCTCTATCTGCTGGCGGATATGATGGATAATCTGGAGCGTTTCGGGCGTATCTATCTCTGGTTATTGTTATTAAATATTGTCGGTTTGGGTGTTTTGTTGATCTTAATCGCGGCCAACAGCTGGAATTTGATCAGTAAGTTTCGTCAAAGCCAAGCAGGAATTCGATTAACCATTCGTCTGGTGGTGATGTTTGTTATTCTCGCCTTTGTGCCGGTGACGGTGGTCTACTCTTTTTCGGTTAAATTTCTACGTTCCAGTATCGACAGTTGGTTCACGGTGCAGGTGGAAGAGGCACTGGAAGGTGCGTTGCAACTCAGTCGTGATGCGCTGTCGGGTCAGATGCGTACCCAGCTGCGAACCACCAGCAATATGACGGATCGACTCAGTGGCCTGACGGAAGACGCGGCCATTGTGCGTCTTAATGGTTTACGACAGGAGTCGGATGCTTCAGAGCTGACTCTGTTGACTCTCAATAATCGAGTTTTGATCTCCAGCAGTAGGGATGGTGTGAATGTTGTGCCCAATCGTCCCGATGAGGGTATCGTTATGCAGGTGCGCTCGGGGCAATCTTATGTGGGTTTGGATCCGGTGGGCGAAGAGGGTTTGTTGCACATTCGGGTTGTCGTACCTGTTTTGAGTACAGATCCACTGGATAACAATCGTATTTTACAGGCGCTCTATCCAGTTCGGGAGCAAGCCTCGGATTTGGCGTCTGAGGTGGAAAATTCCTACAGTAAGTACCGGCAACTGGTTTTTTTGCGTGAGCCATTGAAAGTCAGTTTTATTTTGACTCTCTCCTTGGTGTTGCTGATGAGTGTCTTGAGTGCCATTTGGGGGGCTTTCTTTTTTGCACGAAAAATCATGGTTCCCATTCAGGATTTGGCTGAGGGCACGCAAGCGGTAGCGGCGGGCGATTATGCAAAAAAATTGCCGCTTTCGGGCAAAGATGAGCTGGGGTTTTTGGTTAAATCGTTTAATCAGATGACCCATCGTTTAACCCAAGCTCGTGATGTAGCGCAGCGCAGCCAAAAGAAAATTGAGAGCCAACGGGTCTATTTGGAAGCGGTTTTGGCACGCATTTCCACCGGAGTATTAACCTTTGATGCACGCTACCGCTTGTTGACCGCCAATGAGGCTGCGCGGACTATTTTGGAGATGGAAAGTGTCGCCGATGGAGATCAAGAGCCTCAGCTACAGCAATTTTTACAGGCGGTACAACCTTGGTTCGATAAAGGTTTGGATGAGTGGTCTGAGGAAATTGAGCTGTTTGGTGCCAAAGGTCGTAAGGTATTGAATTGCCGCGCAACACATCTGGATGAGAAGTCGGGTTTGGAGGGCTATGTGTTGGTGTTTGATGATATCACCCGCCTGCTGCGAGTCCAGCGTGAAGAGGCCTGGAGCGAAGTGGCGCGGCGTTTGGCTCATGAGATTAAAAATCCATTGACCCCCATCCAACTTTCAGCTGAGCGTCTGCGTCACCGTTGTTTGCCTAAAATGATCGGTCAAGAGGCACATATTTTGGATCGCGCCACCAATACCATCATTCAGCAAGTGCAAGCGATGAAGTCGATGGTGAAGGCGTTTGCGGATTACGCAACGCTACCGGCACTTTCTAAGCGGCCTTTGGATCTGAACAATCTGGTGCGCGAAGTGGCGGAATTGTATATGGGCATGGAGAGCCAAATTTGGGTGGAATTGGAGCTGGGTAAGGGTATGCCGCGTCTGGATGCCGATGTGACTCGGTTGCGGCAATTACTGCACAATCTGATTAAAAATGCGATGGAAGCGCAAAATTTGGATAATAACGAGTCTGCTGTAGTGCGTTTAAAAACCCGTTGTTTAGAGGAAAAGTCCTGTAATTACATTGAGCTGAGAGTAAGAGATGATGGGCCTGGATTTCCCCCTGAAATGATTGAGCGGTTATTTGAGCCCTATGTCAGCTCTAAGCCAAAAGGCAGTGGTTTGGGTTTGGCGGTTGTGAAAAAAATTGTTGAGGAGCATGGCGGTGTTGTGCATGCGGAAAATGGTTCGGAAGGCGGCGCTTTAATGGTGATTCGTTTTCCGGTTTCGAACAGCGAAGTGGTAGGAGAGTTGGGATGAATATGCCGTACATACTCGTGGTAGATGATGAGCCGGATATCTGTTCATCTGTTAAAGATATTCTCGAGGATGAGGGCTATGAGGTGGAGGTGGCTAAAAATGCTGCCACTGCTCGTCAAACGCTGCTAAAACGAGAACCCGATCTGATTTTATTGGATATCTGGATGCCGGACGAAGATGGCATTACGCTGTTGAAAGAGTGGAAGTTGGAGGGGGATGTGGGTTCTCCGGTGATCATGATGTCCGGTCATGGCACCGTTGAAACAGCAGTGGAGGCGACTCGTTTTGGTGCCACTGATTTTATTGAAAAACCGCTCTCGCTGGCAAAATTGTTGTTGACGGTACAGAAAGCTTTGCAGCAGAGCGAAGCACCTATTTCCAATCCTTATCGCGCAAAATCAAGCGTGGTGGCGGCCAAGATGGTGGGCAGCAGTGAGTTGATCAATTCATTGCGTGACACGTTGAGTAAAGTGGCGGCTTATGAGACACCGGTGCTGGTGATGGGGGAATTTGGCGCGGGTAAACGTACCTTGGTGCGCAATTTACACGCACAGAGTTCACGTGCGGCAGGGCCTTTTATTGAGATTAACCTCTTGCGCCTGGCGCATGATAAAGAGTCGCTGGAACTTTTTGGTAGCGAAGTGGCGGGCAAGGTCACGGCGGGTGCTCTGGAGCGGGCGCAAGGCGGCTCGCTGTTTTTGGATGATCTGGCGCAGATGTCCGAGTCGTTGCAGTCGCAATTGTTGGGGGTGGTGATGAACGGCCTCTTCACTCGCATTGGCGGCTGTGAACCCATCCGCTGTGATGTGCGTTTGTTGGCAGCCAGTAGTAAAGATTTGACCCTATTGGTGAAACAAGACGGTTTTAAAGCGGAGTTGTATCACTGTCTGAATGGCATCTCGCTGGAAGTGCCGAGCCTGCGCCAGCACCGTGAAGACATTCCTGAGCTGCTGGAATTTTTTGTTGATCATTTTGTGGAGACGGAGAAACTCGGTTATCGGCACTTTGGAGTGGCAGCACAAAACTTTCTGCGTAACTACACTTGGCCCGGTAACATCCGCGAACTGCGCACCTTGGTGCATCGCCTGATGATGTTGGGTGAGGAGGTGGAGGTAAGCATGGAAGAGGTTAAGAGTGCGTTGGCCTCTCCCAAAGTGCGTGCCGATATGCCGGATAACAGTATGATTTTGCCCTTGAATCTGCCGCTTCGTAAGGCGCGGGCAGAGTTCGAGCGGATCTATTTGCAGCGTCAGTTGAACGTGGTGGGCGGTAGCGTGGGTGAGTTGGCCAAACGAGTGGGTATGGAGCGCACACACCTCTATCGTAAGCTGCGTAGTTTGGGTATTGAACACCTCAAAAATCACGTTTAAGAACGGCTATGAAAATTATCATTTTGGGTGCAGGACAAGTAGGTTCTTCCGTGGCCTACAATTTAGCCCGCGAAGGCAACGACATCACCGTCGTCGATATGGACAACGATATCCTGCAAGAGCTGCGCGATAAGATGGACATCGGCACCGTCTGTGGTATCGGTTCCCACCCTGAGGTGTTGCGTCGTGCGGGGATGGATGATGCAGATATGTTGTTGGCCGTGACCAACAGCGATGAGGTCAATATGATCGCCTGTCAGGTGGCGGCCACTCTGTTTCATACCCCGACCAAAATTGCCCGTCTGCGCGCCCGTGAGTATTTGAATGAGCCGGGACTGTTTGCTGCCGATGCATTGCCGATTGATGTTTTGATCAGCCCTGAGCAGATCGTAACCAAATATGTGCAGCGTTTGATTGAGTATCCTGGGGCGTTGCAGGTGTTGGATTTTGCCGGTGGTCGGGTGCGTCTGGTGGCGGTGAAAGCCTATTACGGTGGGCCTTTAGTTGGTCATGAGCTACGTACTTTAAAAGAGCATATGCCCAATGTGGAGAACCGTGTGGCGGCCATTTTTCGTAATGGTCGGGCTATTTTGCCCAATGGCAATACGGTGATTGAGGCGGACGATGAGGTCTTTTTTATGGCCGCCAAAGAACATATTTTGGCGGTCATGGGTGAGTTGCGTCATCTGGATAAACCGGTCAAACGCATTATGATTGCCGGTGGTGGCAACATTGGCCGCAGTTTGGCGATGACCTTAGAGAACGATTATCGGGTTAAAATCATCGAGAGTAATGCGCGTCAAGCACGTCATTTGGCAGAGAATTTGGATCGAGCCATTGTCCTGCTGGGTGATGCGGCAGACCGTGAGCTGTTGCTGGAAGAGAACATTGAGGATACCGATATTTTTTGTGCGGTGACCAACGATGATGAGGCCAATATTCTTTCTGCCATGTTGGCCAAACGCATGGGGGCAACCAAGGTGATGGCACTGATCAACAAACCAGCCTACGTGGATCTGGTAGAGAGTGGCATTATTGACATCGCCATCTCACCGCAACAGGTCACCATCGGTACCTTGTTGACCCATGTACGACGCGGTGATGTGGTGGCGGTTCACTCCCTGCGTCGCGGGGCGGCAGAGGCGATTGAAGCAGTGGCGCACGGTGATGGTAAAACCTCCAAGGTGGTGGGGCGGCGTTTGGATCAGCTGAAGCTGCCCAAAGGCACGTCCATTGGTGCGTTGGTGCGTGGTGAAGAGGTTTTGATTGCCCATGATCATGTGGTGATTGAGGCGGAAGATCATGTGATCCTCTTTTTGGTGGATAAATCTCGTATTCAGGAAGTTGAGCAGCTATTCCAGGTTGCGGTGACGTTTATCTAATTTCATGCAAGTTTCCATTATTCAAAAAGTGCTGGGTCTGTTGCTGATGCTGTTCAGCTTCACGTTGCTGCCGCCAGTGTTGGTGTCGTGGTGGTATGACGATGGTTTGTTACACACCTTTAGCAACGGTTTTTTGGTGGTGTTGTTAACGGGGCTGTTTTTCTGGTTGCCGGTCTACAATGTGCGTCGTGAATTGCGGCTGCGGGAAGGTTTTTTGGTCGTAGTGCTGTTCTGGGTGGTACTGGGATTGGCTGGAGCGTTGCCCTTCTATTTTGCTGAGCGACCCCTGCTCTCCTTTACCGATGCGGTGTTTGAGTCGGTTTCTGCCCTGACCACCACGGGGGCAACGGTGATTGTCGGCTTGGATACGTTGCCCAAATCAATTCTCTTTTATCGTCAGCAATTGCAGTGGCTGGGGGGGATGGGGATCATTGTTTTGGCGGTGGCCATCTTGCCAATGCTGGGTGTGGGCGGGATGCAGCTCTATCGGGCTGAGACTCCAGGGCCGATAAAAGATACTAAACTAACCCCGCGCATTACCGAGACCGCTAAGGCGTTGTGGTACATCTACTTGGGTTTGACCATTGCCTGTGCCTTAGCTTATTTCGCTGCGGGTATGAGTGCCTTTGATGCCATTACCCACAGCTTTTCCACTGTGGCCATCGGCGGTTTTTCCACTCATGATGCCAGTATCGGTTATTTTCAAAGTCAGTTGATCGAGATGGTGGCGGTGGTGTTTATGTTGCTCGCTGGGATCAATTTTGGTCTGCATTTTATGGCGGTGCGTAATTTAACCCTCTCGCCTTATCGGCACGACTCTGAGTTTAAAACCTATTTTTTCTTTCTGTTAAGCATTGCTCTGATTTCGGTGATCTATCTCTATAGCAATCATATTTACGATTTTGGTGATGCACTGCATCATGGTATTTTTCAGGCGGTCTCCATTGGTACCACCACCGGTTTTACGACTACGGAATATTTTAATTGGCCGGGTTTTTTGCCCGTCTTACTGTTATTTTCCAGTTTTGTCGGTGGCTGTGCCGGTTCCACCGGTGGCGGTATGAAGGTGATTCGAGTGTTGCTGCTCTACAAACAGGGGATGCGCGAGATGATGCGCTTGATCCATCCCAACGCTCAAATCAGCGTCAAGGTGGGCAAAAAACCTCTTTCGGATCGAGTGATCGAAGCAGTTTGGGGTTTTTTTGCAGCCTATGTTTTGGTTTTTAGCGTGATGTTGCTGCTGTTGATGTTGGCGGGTTTGGATCAAGTGACCGCCTTTTCAGCGGTAGCGGCTTGTTTGAATAATCTTGGCCCTGGATTGGGGGCGGTGGGAGCACACTACGCGGATCAGAGTGATTTTGTGAAGTGGGTACTGGCGTTGACGATGTTGTTTGGTCGTTTGGAAATTTTTACCCTGCTGGTGTTGTTTACCCCAGCTTTCTGGAACCGTTGATGGTATCTCACCTCTCTGCGTTGGGGGCAACCCCAGCGCCTAAATTTCATCGTGGTCTGTTGGCTCTGCGTTTTTGGCCAAGTTGGTTGGTTCTGCTGTTACTTACGCTGTTTTCTCTGCTACCGCGTGATTGGCGCAATCGTTTGGCAGCCGTGCTGGGCGGTTGGATTTATCGCCGTAAAGCCAAGCGGCGTTGTTTTGTTTTAACCAATTTACGCCGCTGTTTTCCACAGATGAGCGAGACTGAGCGTGAGCAATTGGCGCTGGATCATTTTCGCAGCAATTTGCAGGTGATGTTGGATATGCCAACGTTGTGGTGGAGTTCGCGCCGCCGGTTTTTAAAGCGGGTTTCTTTGCAAGGTGAGCAATGGTTGGAACAGGCGCAAGCGCAGGGCAAAGGGGTTATTTTATTGACCTGTCATGGCATTGCATTTGAGTATGGTGGAGTCTTTCTCAGTCAACATACACCCTTGGTGACGCTGTTCAATCCGTTTAAAAATGAGCTGCTCAACTGGTTGGTGTATCGTGCTCGTAGCCGTTTTGGCGCTCGTTTGGCGACCCGTGAAGATGGTTTAAGACCGTTGGTCAAAGCGACCAAACAAGGTGCGCTGTTTTATTATGTGAGCGATGAAGATTTGGGAGCAGAACGCAGTCTATTTGCTTCTTTTTTTGCTACGCAAAAAGCGACGGTGCCGGTTTTGGGGCGGTTGGCCAAACTGTGTGATGCCCAGGTCTTGCCTTGTTACAGTCATTATTTGCCAGAAGAGGGGCGTTATCAGGTGACGATTTTAGCGCCACTGAAAAACTTTCCGAGCGGTGATAAACAGGCTGATTGTGAGCAGATGAATCGAGCCATTGAAGCGTTGATTCAGATTGCCCCAGAGCAGTACATGTGGAGCATGCGCCTGTTTAAAACTCAGCCAGACGGTCAGCCTTATCCCTATGAGGGCTGTTGAGTCCTTTGCCTAGCGCAGCGCAGCGGGTAGAATCGCTGCCATTTTCCAGTTTAGTAACAAAGGTTTTCCCTTGAAACAACATTTGCAAGATCTGATTGGCCAAGCCATCAAAACCCTCCAAGCCAGCGGCGTGATTGAAATCGATAGCCTGCCGAAGATTCAAATCAGTGACAGTCGTAATCCCGAACACGGTGATTTTGCCTGCAATGTGGCGATGATGTTGGCCAAGCTGGCGAAAAAAGCCCCCCGTCAATTGGCGGAGATGATCATCGAAGCGTTGCCCGACTCGGAGCGGGTCAGTAAGGCGGTGATTGCTGGGCCGGGTTTTATTAATTTCTTTCAGGCGGCAGACAACCTCTATTCAGTAGTACCGAAAATTTTGGCCGCAGGAGATGGTTACGGTCTGTCTCAGCTTGGAGCGGGTAAAAAGGTGCAGGTGGAGTTTGTTTCAGCCAACCCCACTGGACCGCTGCATGTGGGACACGGTCGCGGAGCGGCCTACGGTGCCACGGTGGCCAATCTGCTGGAGGCGCTGGGGTTTGAGGTGCATCGTGAATATTACGTCAACGATGCCGGTCGGCAGATGGATATTTTGGCCGCTTCGGTCTGGCTGCGTTATTTGGAGTTGTGTGGCGAGGAGCTGACGTTTCCCAGCAATGGTTATAAAGGCGATTACGTTTGGGACATTGCAGCGACATTGCATCGCAATAACCAAGAGGCTTATCGCCACTCAGTCAGTGATGTGTTTTCTGGTGTGTGTGCCGATGAGCCAGCGGGGGGCGATAAAGAGCGCCACATTGATGATCTGATTTCTGCCGCTAAGCGTTTGTTGGATGAGACGGCTTACCGAGTGGTGTTTGATCTGGCTTTGAACACCATTTTGGCGGACATCAAAGACGATCTATCGCTGTTTGGGGTCGAGTACCAAACGTGGTATTCGGAGCGTTCTTTGATGGAAAACGGAGCGGTGGATCGTGCCGTTGAACGGCTGAAAAGTGCTGGGCATCTCTATCAACAAGAGGGGGCATGGTGGTTCCGTTCCAGCGATTTTGGTGATGAGAAAGATCGGGTGGTGATTCGAGATAACGGCCAGAGTACCTATTTTGCTTCCGATATTGCCTACCACATGGAAAAAGTGGAGCGTGGTTTTGATCGTATTATTGATGTTTGGGGTGCAGATCATCACGGTTATGTGCCACGGGTGAAAGCGGCCTTGATGGCGCTGGGCAGTGAGCCGGATAAGATGGATGTTTTGTTGGTGCAATTTGCGGTCTTGTACCGTGACGGAGAAAAGGTGGCGATGTCGACTCGTTCTGGTCAGTTTGTTACTTTGCGCCAACTGCGCAAAGAGGTGGGTTCCGATGCGGCACGTTTTTTCTATGTGATGCGTCGTTGTGAACAGCATATGGACTTTGATCTGGATCTGGCCAAATCCCAGTCCAATGAAAATCCGCTCTACTACATTCAATACGCTTATGCTCGGATTTGCAGTGTGCAGCGCCAGATGGCAGAGAAGGAATTTGTCTTTGATCAGGAGATGGGGCTGGCGCACTTAGATTGTTTGAGCGAAAAACACGAAAGTGATCTATTGAGTGCGTTGGCGCGTTACCCGGAAGTGGTGGAAAAGGCGGCTCTGAATGAAGAGCCACATCAACTGGTGCATTGTCTGCGTGAGTTGGCTAATGCCTTCCACAGCTACTACAATGCTCATCAATTTCTGGTTGATGATGAAAAGGTTCGTAATGCTCGCCTCAGTTTGATTACGGTGACGGCTCAAACCTTATTGAATGGTCTCTCCCTATTGGGGGTTGCGGCACCACAGGAGATGTAGCTTTTGGTTCAGGATTATAAAAATTCACCAGGCAAAAGAGCGTCGGCTAAACAGGGCTTGCCTCGGTGGGCGGTGTTGTTGATTTTGTTAATCGTTGCCGTTTTTGTGGCATTTTTGTATTTTCTGAACGAGCAGTTGCCTATTGCAGATCATTCATTGGAAGTTATTAAACCACGCAGTGATGTACGTATTTCAACTCAGCCTCAGGCAAAATCTGAGGAGAGTGTGGCGGAAACGGCGAAACCGGCTTCGCCCAAATTTGAGTTTTATAATGTCTTGCCTGAATTGGAAGTGGTGTTGCCTCAAATTGAGAAGCTGTTTCAGTCAGCGGAATCGAAACCGCTAGAAACCGTCCAGCCTAAGCCTGTGAGCAAAGAAGTTCCGGCAAAGGTTATTGAGGTCACTCCAATAGCCAAACCTAAACCCGCAGCCGTGAGCAATAAAACGGTTAGAATAAGTTACTTGCAGGTCGGTTCTTTTAAACGCCGTGAGGATGCAGAACGGCGTCAGGTTGAGCTGATTTTGCTGGGTCTGGAGGCTAAGATTCAGGACGCGAGGGTTAAAGGTTCTGCTTGGTATCGGGTCAGGCTTGGCCCTTACCGTGACAGTGCCGAGATAAGCCGAGCGAAAACAAAATTACGCAAAAACAGAGTGGATTTTCTGTTGATTAAGGGCTGATTTAGATAAAACCGCTGATGAATATTCTTTAGATTCTTGAGCTAACCGTAAGGGTGCGCTATCGTATGCGGCGCGATTAGGCGCTGATGAAATTTAGCGTACTCACTTTTTACTCTTTGAGGAGCAATAACAATGGCTGACCTGTTTTCTGATGAATGGATGAAAGGATTTCAAAGCGCTTGGAATGGTGAACCCAACTTGGCTGGTGCCTTGGAAAAGATCGGTTTTAACTCGGTGATCGGTTACGGTTTTCCGGAAGAAGATACACCTCGTGGTGTGATCACGGTTGAGAACGGTCATATCACCGCAGCGGGAGCCTACAATGGCGAAGAGATGAGCTGGGATATGCGTGCCAAACAGGCCAGTTGGGAAAAGTGGATCAAAAAAGGCATTGGCATGACCGGTTTGGGCATGGCGGCTGCCAGCGGTAAATTGAAGTTTAAAGTGGGTGATTACGGTGCGATGTTGAAAGATCCACGCATGGCGAAACCGTTTATCCTCAGCTTTAGCATGATGGCCAAAGCGTAACGTTTTAAGTTGTGCTTTTGCGGTATCAAATAGGGACGAAATTTTCGTCCCTATTTTTTTGCCTATTCCATGCCTGGCATCTTCATCTCTGAGTAATCACTGGGGATCTGGAACTTGCTGTTCTCCAGCGTTTGGGTGGAGACGCTGCCAATGGTTTGCACGCTCTCTTCCAATAGATTCTTGGACTGTACTGGAATGCCTCCTGAAGCAGCCAACGGATCATTCATGATGGCACCCGCTTTACCGGCCTTTTTGGCCATTTTTTGGCTAAAATTAAACAGGCTCATCAGAGTATCAAAATCCGCTTGAGAGATCTTTAAACCCTCCGCGTCGGCGATGCAGGCTTCACTGATTCGTTTATCGCCTCGGTAGACTTCAATCATCTCGCATTTGAAACCATTGATGGTTTGCCATTTTCCCCGTTTTTTAATGCTGTTTTTTTCAGCTGCGGTGCGATCGTTCATCGCTTGCATTGAAGGTAGCCCCATTTTTCCCATGCGCTCTTCAATCATCGCTCTCTGTTCAGGTGGCATGCTTTGCATCCGTGCCATCATCTGGCGGCGCATGTTCTCCATCATCCCCATCTGTTGCTCCATCTTTTCTTCGCTCATGCGAATGTAGCTTTTTTTGTCGTGTTGCAAGACGCTGAAGCTGCTCTGTTTGCTGTCATAGAGCGCATTGCCTTTGCCACCTTTGCTTTCAATCAGTACCTTGCCCTCTTTGACATAGAGTCCACTGGGTTGGTTTTTAGCGCTGTTTTCGAATTGAATGGTGACGTCAGCAGAGAGGTTGGTGCTGACGAGACCGAGGGCAAGCATCAGTGGAAGGGTTTGTGTTTTTAACATATTGAATTCCTTAAGAACGACTTTGAATTGATGATGAAACGATAACGACATTATCAGCAATGACGTCGATTTTCATCCCTAGAATTCTTTGTGGTTTTTCTTTATGGCATTGCAGAGTATCCTAAACACCGCTGTGGGTAGAGGTTGGAGTGGTTTGCAGATGAAGTTGTCCCTGAAAGAAGCTTGGCAAGGCGAGTCAAACTGTCGTAATTGCACGGTACGGACTACCGTTCTGTTTGCGGGTCTTCAGGAGTCGGATTTTGCAAGTATTCACAGTCCGATTGATGATTTGGTTTTTGAGACAGGTTCATTTTTGTATCGTGCTGGTGAGCAGGGGACGCATATCTTTACCTTGCGCCAAGGTTTATTGAAAATGGTGCAGTATCTGCCCGATGGCACACGCCGGATTGTGAGTCTGTCCGGCAACAGCGATGTGATTGGTTTGGAGAGTTTGTTGGGTAAACCCTATCAGCACGATGCGGTGATTTTACAACGCAGTGAGTTGTGCCGCATTCCGGTGCGGGTGGTGCAAGACCTCTGTGTGGACAACCCTGAACTGCATCAAGAGTTGATGCGTCGTTGGCAGCAGGCCTTGAGCGAAGCGGAAGCGTGGTTGACCGAACTCTCCAGTGGCACGGCACGGCAGCGAATGGCGCATCTGCTGTTGCGTTTGGTGGTGGCTGAGGATGAGCCGGTTTGTCAGCTTTTCAGTCGTGATGACATCGGTGCCATGTTGGGAATCACAATGGAAACCGCCAGCCGTGTGATTTCAGAGTTTAAACGTCAGGATTGGCTGCAAGAGTTAAAACCCGCTTATTATCGTTGTGATGTAGTGGCCTTGAAAGCGCTGATCTCCGCTTAAACTTCTTCTGTGCCAACAGATTTTTTTCTCTTCTTTGATAGAAATCAATGCTTAGTCCCTGTAGCCTTCGCTATCGTCTTTGGGTTCTAAATCGGTTTTGTACATAATGTAATGCTGTGGGAGAGTGCTAATGATTGATGAGAGTCTGGTTGATATATCGAGGTTGCAGTTCGCTGTGACCGCGATGTATCACTTTTTGAGGCTCTTCGACGTTTTGAGTGGAATCGAGTCTAAATTTATGCCAGAT
>CAZTQX010000009.1:0-38465 GCA_964615985.1 uncultured Gammaproteobacteria bacterium
TCTAGATCAATATGAAAACTGTACATCGCATCACTCCTTAACTTCGATTAATCAAACACTCATTTCTCTACAACAATTCGAATTTTCTGCGAAAACAGAGCCGGATCTTGCGGTTCGTGACTCTCATCTCCCAACAACAGCTGCAAAGTGTGTTCACCCTTGGATAAATTCAATACCGTTTCCGTCTCACCCTGATCAAAATGCCGGTGCTGGGCATCACGCGGAATAGCCTCATCCAACTCCGGTAGCTCTTGAAGGTCAATCAAAAGATGATGATGACCTGCTGTATGGCGACGTTTTCCTTTAGTGCCTGCTGGAGTAATACCAAACCCCTCAATGCCAAATTTAACCGTCAACGGGCTGCTCACGGTCATACCATCACTCAAACCAATAAAAAACACCTTGGCTGTTTTCGGTGGCGTGTGCGCCCAACTCAGTGAACCAACCAACAACAATCCCAGCAACATTACCTGTTTCAAAATAGTCATCATCGCACCCCTTTAAGGTCTGTTCATCATCTGCATGGGTTGGCCATTTTGCGCATTTCTCTGCGACCAGGTTTGATAAATTCGATCATTCCAATGCGTCTGCACCCAAGCCAACACAGCTTCAATCTGAGCATCGTTTAACTTATGACCAAAAGCGGGCATCGTGCCACCCAAAGCAACGCCGCCATTTTTTATCGTCCGCTTTAAAGCAGCCAGAGGATGGTGCCAAGCGTGGGCATCACCGTTCAGCGGCGGCGGTGGGTATTTACCGTTAGGCATGGGTTCTTTCCAAGTACGACTGCCAGAAGCATCCGCTTTATGACACATCGCACAATTGGCTTGATACAGCCCTGCACCTTCGGTCACCTGCGCTTTAGTGTACCAACGCTCTTCTGTCTGTTTATCCTGAGCAGCTTCGTTTGTTGAATCACCACAGGCGCTCAAAAACAGGGCAGAGATCGACAGTAAAAAAATAAGTTTCACTTTTTTCATCTTTAAAAAACTCCAATAACACTGGCCTCAATATGAGGCCAGCTAAGTTAAATTCTAATCCCTAGAACCAAGCGCGCAAGCCAATAACCCCTCGCACTTCATGCTCTGACTCACCAGCAGCAGTGGCAAAATCAGCACTGTCGCCAAATAAACGTGTTGATTCAACCCCTATATAAGGGGCAAATTCACGCTGGATCTCATAACGCAAACGCAATCCCATTGACACATCAGAAATTCCAGAACCAATACCCAGCTCTGGTTCACTCGTGCTGTACAGATTCATTTCTACCTCTGGAGAGACAATCAATTTTTGAGTGAACATGTACTCATATTCCACCATCACGCGCAACGCCATCTGATCTCCATCAGCAATAAACAGGCTCACGTCTGTTTCAAACAGATAGGGCGCTAAACCGAACAAACTCACTGCAAACCAATCTCGGCGCGGTGTCGGTTGAACATCCCCACGCCAACCCACCTGAATATCCCAAAAAGGTGCAATGGCGCGACTGTAGAGCAGTTGCAGCTCAGCCTCCGTTTCACCATTGACCGAACTTCCCTCGGTTTTTAACCAGAGCTTATTCAAGTCTTTGCCTAACCAAGCATTGCCTGCCCACGAAAGCGGCGAACCATCACCACTTTGCAGCTCCAGACTATTGATCATCACTTTGCCAATCAAAGGATCATCACCTCCCATTGCAGACCAAGATGGGACAGAAAACAGAGCCAAAGGAAGCGCTAAAACAACCATCATTAATTTTTTCATTTTCATCTCCCCTTAACTAACCACGACCGTACGGAACATACCCAACATGTGATAAAGCAGATGGCAGTGATACGCCCAGCCACCCTCTGCATCCACCGTAACGCGATAACTGATTCGCGCTCCCGGTTGCACAATCACGGTGTGTTTTCGGGGTAAATAATTATTATCCCCAGTTTCCAAATCACTCCACATGCCATGCAAGTGCATCGGGTGATTCATCATGGTGTCATTAACAAAGGTGATACGAATACGCTCACCCAATTTCCACTGCAACGGTTCTGCATCAGCAAATTTAATCCCATTCATCGACCACATATAACGCCCCATATTGCCAGTCAGATGCAGTTCCAACTCACGAGTCGGCTCAGGGTCTTTATTGGTTGGGTAAAGATTGCGCAAGTCCGCATAACTCAATACCTTACGACCGTTACTGCGCAACCCCACCCCCGGATCATCAAGACGGTATTGCGGTGCTTCAGAACGAGCGTCCACATGTGGGCCAAATTCGCTTTTGGCGTGAGTGACCGGGGTATTACTAAAATTGGAAGGATTAGCCTTCATCGGCATATCGTGTCCCATTGCACTGTGATCCATGCCCGACATATCATGCTTCATCGCACTGTGATCCATGCCCGACATATCATGCTTCATCGCACTGTGATCCATGCTGGGCATATCGTGCCCCATCGCACTGTGATCCATACCCGACATATCCATATTGGACATATCCATGCCCATATCGTTATGGCCTAAATTAGGCACTGGATCCATTGCAGGTACTTCAGCGGTTTTTGCCACATCAGGGGTCAAAGTGCCACGCGCGTAACCCGAACGAGCAATGTCTTGAGCAAACAAGGTGTAAGCCTGATCATCCTGCGGCTCCACAATCACATCGTAAGTCTCTGCCACACCGATGCGAAATTCATCCACTTCAACTGGCTGAACGTATTGACCATCGGCAGCCACCACGGTCATTTTCAGACCCGGAATACGTAGATCAAAAAAGGTCATCGCCGAACCGTTAACAAAACGCAGACGAACCTTCTCACCTTTTTTAAACATCCCCACCCAACCGGTACTGGGAGTTTTGCCGTTCATCAAATAAGTGTAGGTGTAACCGGTGACATCAGAAAGATCGCGCTGGCTCATGCGCATTTCATTCCACATTTTACGATCACGCCATGTGGCCATCACACCTTTTTTCTCAATGTCCGCCATCAAATCCGTATGGGTACGTTCATTGAAGTTGTAATAATGGCTCAATTTCTTCAACTTTTTGTAGATCGAATTTGGGTCTTCATCGCTCCAATCCGACAGCATCACCACATAATCACGATCGTACTCAAACGGCTCCGGCTCTTTGGGATCAATCACAATCGAGCCGTAAAGTCCTGTCTGCTCCATAAACCCAGAGTGACTGTGATACCAGTAGGTGCCGCTCTGTTTGACTGGAAACTTATAGGTAAATGTTTCACCAGAGGCAATGCCTTCGAAGCCTCTAGCTATTCCCGGCACACCATCCATTTCACTGGGCAAAATCAGGCCATGCCAATGAATTGAGCTGGTTTCAGAAAGTTCATTTTTCACTTTTAGGGTGACGGTATCTCCCTCACGCCAGCGCAAAATGGGTGCAGGCAAAGAACCGTTTACGGTGGTGGCAGTACGTTCAGCACCGGTAAAATTAACCGTTTGCTCAGAGATGGTTAGATCAAACTCGGTACCACTGAGTACTTGAGTACCCTGTTTTTTACTCAACGAGGCCAACAATGAACCGGAGTTCAGAGCCATGCCAGCAGCAGCCCCACCCAAAGCCAAACCTTTAACAAAACGGCGGCGAGACAGAGAGACATCCGTTAACGATGTCGATTGACGATACTTCATAATAAATTCCTTACACAACTGGCAGACGCAACAACGCGCAACCAATTAAATAAATTAAAACAGAGAGTTGTCTAAAAATTTAGACGGAATAACAGAGAGAAACTAAGCCCGAGGTGGACGATAAAGGCCATCAAGAGAAGGGGAAAGAAGCTGCAACAAAATCTGGAAAGAACGAGACACGTTGTGTGAATTCACGGCAGTAGAAAACATGGGAATCAGCAAACAAGAGGCACACTGGCAGGAGGGGCAACTGTGATCACTACAGTGATTGCTGCTCATATCATGCTTTTGCATACAGTCCATTGAGGCCGTGTTATCAACCGACAAAACACGTTCCATCTGGTGGATATCGTGCATCGAATCAGCCATATCAAACAATCCAGCAGACGCACCTTGCAGTGGCAGCAAGACGATCTGCACCACCAGCAAGAGGGCTAATAACTGTTTGATCCACATTCTCATGGGCTGCAATGATAATCCGATTAATAACAAATTCAACTGTTTTTCTTGGTACCTAAAACAGAGCAGAAGTTCCAAGGCCAGCTCATATCGAAGAGGGCATCCGCTTCACAAACCGACAAATTTGATTTTTACCATTGGCCTTAGAACGGTACATCGCCTCATCAGCACAGTGAATCAAACCTTCCAAATCCTCAGCATCTTCAGGGTAAATCGCCACCCCAATACTGACCGTCACCTCAATCCGATAGTGCAACTTCTGGATCATCTCGGTTAAACGACTCAAGAGCGTTTCGGCCAGCGTCATCGCCCCCAGAGGCGGTTCAATATTGGGCAACAAACAAACAAACTCATCGCCACCCAGACGAGCAGCGGTATCGCTTTTACGCATATTTTCGCGCAAGCAGTAGGCCACGCTTTTGAGCAACTCATCACCTGCGGCATGACCAAAACGATCATTCACCTGCTTAAAATTATCCAGATCCAAAAACAGCACCGCCACCGAAGTGGAGTTGCGCTTGGCGATTTGCAAGGCTTTGCGCAGTCGATCCTTAAACAGTTCTCGATTGGGCATATTGGTCAAACTGTCGTGCAACGCCCGCTGCACAATGTCATCGTGTTGGCGTTTGCGCTCGGTGATGTCTTCAACAATGCCCAATAATTTTGAATCCTCAGCCAGCTCCTCCTCCAAGACCTCCAACTTCATCTGCAACCAACGCTCTTCACCGCTGTTACGCACAATCCGATATTCCAATTCAGAGGCTCTTTTCTGGCACATCACCCGCTTAATCGCCTGCTCTATTTTGGCCACATCCTCTTGCACCACCTGCAACAGACAATCCTTAAAATCGACACGCTCACACCGCTCCTGCCAACCAAAAATGCGCCGCGCTTCACCAGAGACCGTCACTTCCTGCCGAGTTAAATCAAACTCCAGATAGCCCAAACCGGCAATGCGCTGTGCGTGAGCCAACAACTGCCGGTTACGCAATAACTCTTGTGTCATGGCGTGAGTTCGCAGCGCGTATTTAATCCGCTCATTTAGCAGACGCATATTAATCGGTTTGGTAATAAAATCCGTTGCCCCGACCTCAAACGCCTCTGTGACAGAATCCAAATCATCCAAGCTGGTCAACATCACAATGGGCAAACGACAATATTTTTTAATCTCTCGCAGCTTCGCACAGACCTCAAAACCGCTCATTTTCGGCATCTGCACATCCAATAACAGCAGATCAACACTCTGCTCTTTCACCGCTTGCAGTGCTTCTAAACCACAACCTCGATCAATGACATTATGTCCGGCTTTAAACAACGATTTGCGTACCAAACTGCGGGTGAAATCATCGTCATCCACCAGCAAAATATTCGATTTAAGCATAACAATTCCGCCTCATAACAACGCTATTAAAAGCTAGAGTTACAAAATCAAGACCATAAAAAAACAAGGAATGATCTCTCTGGGAAAGGCAGGAAAATATCAAGCGGTGGGATAAAGTGGAGATAGAGCGGCACTCTCTTTTTTGACTGACTTTTTTTCCATAACAAAGGTTTTTAACGCCTGCTGTAATGCGGCTCCTTGCCAAGCGGATTCACCGTGATACACAGTACGATTCAGGTTCAAAATAGCACTCTTCAGTGGTTCTGAAACCTGTTCGGCCACCGCAGCTAAACTGCCCAAAGAGAGCGTCGGCCATTGCAGCTTAGCCCACTGTAATAACAGTGTTTTACACTCTTGAGCTTGATTAGCTAACGCTACTTTTTGCACTTTCTTTAGAAGCAGCGGTGCTTTTATTGGCACTTTTTTCAAGCCTTGAGAGCGGTCTATTTTATTTCGCCGCAACCAACATAAAATCAGCGTCACCAACCAACCAAAGGCTAAAAACAAGCTCAACCAAAACCAAACAGGATTGCGTTCTTTAACCAGCTCAACGGGAACGGCTCGCACCGTCTCAGCAGAAGGTATCAGATCGGTATCGGTTTCCTCAGTTTTTTCTGAAGCAGAAATTTCCCCTTTCGCAGCCACAACCTGAATTAAACGCTCCGGCAAGCGCGCCGTCTCCAACCGGAGTGTGTCACTATTCCACCACTTCAATTCAATGGCAGGCAGACGATACTCACCTACTTTTTGTGCCACCAAGGCCAATTTTTGCTGACGCAATCCGGTAATGCCCGATTCGCTCTGTTGATCTTTCAACAACGGCTGATCAGGGTAAGCACGTAAACCCTCAGGCAGTGACAGAGCTAAATCAGGCAACTGCGCTGCGGTCAGCCCTTCAGCCATCACCGCCACCGTGCGGGTCAATGACTCTCCCACCTTCACCGTGACCGGCGTTTGCGGCCAACTCTCCAACAACTGCAAACGCTTGCTCGGCAACCACGCCACCCCCTGCGCTTGAGCCGGAATGCCTTGAACTTCAAGCGTCAAAGCATTGGAGCGTTTTACAATCTGTTTACCCGCTCCCGAAAACGGATCAAAAAAGCCGCGCCGCTCCACCACACTGCCCTGAAAGGTAATCGGCTCAATCTGCATCTGACCGCTCTGTTGTGGAAAAAGAGCGTAACGGCGTTCAATGACTTTATAACGCTGGCCTTGGCTGAACTGCTCAAACTCCCGATCTTCACCGAGGCGTTCAATCACCGCATCCACACCGCTTAATTTTGGCTCGCTCAAGGTGGCGCTGCTCAAGTTAATCCGCCGCCACAGCTTCACCGTCAGCAGCACCTGCTGCTGTAGATAAACCTGTTTTTTATCCGCCACCAGCTCGACAAACACATTGGAATTGGTCGTTCCTGCTTGCTGCTGAGAGGGTTTGCTCACCTCCACAACCTGCGCCGGAGAGTCGTCATGGCCAAAGGCGATGGATGGCACCATCAACAAACCGGTTCTTTTCGCCATCAAGGTCAACTGCCAACGCACCGAACGGCTGCTACTGCCATTGATAATGGAGATCTGCTGGCTGCGGCTGTTGGAGATGATCTCAAAATTTTTCTCCAGCGGCTGCCAGTCCGGTTCATCATCCAGATCGCCTTTGGCCTCAAAAACCAGTTGAAACGACTCGTTCAATGGCACTTTTTTCGGCGTGAGGTAAGCCGTAATCTCGGTGGCCTGAGCCAAACCAAAGCCAAACCACAACAGCACTGCAATAAGATATTTTTTCACCATGACTGCTCTGTCGGTTGCCCGCCCTGTTGTCGATATTGGTAGAGAAATTTACGCCGCAGCAGACCCGCTGGGTCATCGGGAATGCGCCGCAACCACTGCTCATTGGCCTGCTGCTGTGCTTGTTGTTGCAGAGTTTGAGGCTCGCCAGCCTGTTTCTGCTCAGCTGCGGCATCCTTATCCGCTTGTTTTTCAGCTTCTGCTTGGGCTTGTTGCTGTTTTTCCTGCTCCGCAGCGGATTTTTCGGCCTGCTCAGATTTTTTCTGTTGAGCCTGTTGAGCATCCTGTTTTTGCTGCTCAGACTGATCTTGAGAGTCAGACGGCTGCTGAGCAGAATCTTGCTGATCTTGATTCTGCTGACCACTTTGATCTTGCTGCTGACTCTGATCTTGGGAGCCTTTCTGATTTTTGGAATCTTGCTGCTCGTCGTTCTTCTGCTGCTTATCGTCCTGCTGCTGATCCTGTTTTTTCTGTTGATCTTGTTGATCTTGCTGTTTTTTCAGCGCCTCTTTAACTTGGGCTAAATTAAATTTCGCATCGGCAAAATCAGGCTGTTTTTTCAAAGCATTTTCATAGGCGCTGACCGCCTGTTCTAATTTGCCCAATTTAGCCAAGGCATTGCCACGATTGTAAAAACCCTGTGCATCATCCAAGCCTTGCCACGCCTGCAAGGCCTGCTCAAATTTTCCCGCTTTGTACTCTGCCGCACCCTGCCAATGGGGATCGGAGAAACCTTTTCCTGCCTGCTCAAACCGCCCTTGATCAAAGACCTGTTTGGCCTGCTGCTGTTGATTGAGCCACAGCTGATCCCAATTCAAGGCCGAACTGGCTGGCGGGTAAGGCAGCAAAAACACCAACAACAGCAGATAACCACGTCGAAACAGCATCGCCGCCAGCGGCAACACCAGCAGCAACAGCCACGGCCCCTCTTCCTGCCACTGATCAAACTGCGCTTGGCTCTCGCTCATCTGTTTGTCGCTGCGACTCCAGAGGCTCAACAAACGTTGCAGATCCTGATCCCCCAGAGTCAAACGCTGATAGAGACCGCCCCCCGCCAAGGCCATCTGCTGCAAGCGCGTTTCGTTCAGCGCAGGCAGAACAATATTGCCCTGAGCGTCTTTAATAAAACCACCTTGCGCCTTGGGAATGGGCGCACCTTGTATCGTCCCCACTGCCAACACCGAGAGACGATGACCGCTCTGTTGCAACTGCTCGGCTGCCGTCACCGCCGCTGGGCTGTCGCTGTCCGTCAGCAACAACACCTGCCCGTGCAAAATGCCCCCTTGCTGGAACAATTGCACCGCTTTCTCTATGGCCAACTCAGGACGGCTGCCTTGGCTGGGCATCAGATCGGGGTGCAGACTGCTCAACATCGCCTCGATGGTCAGCACATCTTCGGTCAGCGGCACCACCGTGTAAGCCGTGCCTGCAAACACCACCAGCGCCGTCTGCCCCTCTTTGCGTTGATGGAGTAGATCCAGCAATTTAAAACGCGATTTTTGCAACCGATTCGGCGTTAAATCGGTGCTCAACATGGAGCGCGACAGATCCCATAAAATCACCAACGCCGACTGCTGCTGAAACAGCGGTTGAGAGAGGCGCTGCCAAGTGGGCCCCGCCAGCGCCACAATCATCAGCACTCCGGCCAAACTCATCACCAGCAGCGGCCAAACAGAGGCACGGCTCACTTTGCCACTGAGCAGATACGGCAGCAGTTGCGGCTCCACCACCGCGCTCCAACTGCCCGCATGACGGCGCTGTCGCCACCACCAAAACAGCACCCCAGCCAACAGCGGCAACAGCAGCAAGCAAAGAGGCCGTAAAAAATGAAATTCTTGCCAATGCTCTAACATAATCGCCTCACCTTAACCCCTCACGACGCAGCAGCAACGGCAAGCAGATCAACAACACCGCCAGCAGCAGCCACGGATAAAGAGCACTGCGGGGACGGTAACTGATCGCCTCACCCTCGCTCGGCTCCAGTTCGTCCAACAGACGATAAATCTGCTGTAACTCTTGCGTATTACGAGCGCGAAAATAACGTCCACCGGTCTGCTTCGCAATGGCGCTCAAGGTCTTCTCATCCAGATCCCGCGATGGATTGACACGACGAGTACCAAACAGAGAACGCACCTCTTTTTCCGTTGCCCCCACACCGATGGTGTAAATTTTCAGCCCCTTCTCAGCAGCCAGTTCAGCGGCTTTCAGCGGGGTCACTTCACCGGCGGTATTAGCACCATCGGTAAGCAGAATCAGCACGCGCCGCTGACTCTCCACCCCTTGCAAGCGTTTGACTGCCAAACCGATGGCATCACCAATGGCGGTCTCTTTGCCCGCCAAACCGATCACCGCCTCATAAAGCAGGGTCAACACCGTCTGCCGATCAAAGGTCAACGGCGCTTGCACATACGCCTGCGCACCAAACAGAATCAAACCAATACGATCCCCCTCACGGCGCTGAATAAACTCACCCGCCACCTGTTTGGTCGCGGTCAAACGATCCACTCGCCGACCGCCGATCTCAAAATCATCCTCTTGCATGCTACCCGATAGATCCACCGCCAACAGCAGATCCCGACCGCTCTGTGGCAGCAAAATTGGCTCCCCCAACCACTGCGGTCGAGCCGCCGCCAGCACCAACAGCAACCAACCCAGCAACGCCAACCACAATGGCCAACGACTCTGCGTCATACTCACATGCCCCTCAGCAACCGACTCAAAATCCGCCAAAAACGGCACCAGCAGCGCCGCCTGTTGCACCGAAGCGGGCGGTAAAAAACGCCGCAGCAACCACGGCAACGGCAACACCAACAACAACCAAGGCCACTCAAAATGGATCATAACGGCTCTCTCTCTGACCACGGCAGCGCCAACAACCAGCGCCGCAACAACGGCAACAGCTCATCCAACTCCAAATGATTGACCAAACGCGGCGCATAAGGGGCTTGCAGTAACAACCGCCCCACCCCGTTCTCAAATTCATTCGACTCCAAAGCACGATCCAAAAATTTCAACCAAGCCTCCCCCTGTAAACCGGCACACTCACTCTGCCGATAGGCAGGCAAATTCAAGCAGACTCGGCGTAAAAAGATCGACAACTCCGCCAACAGCGGTTGCAGCTCCGCTTCACTCTTAAAACGCGCCTCAAGCAGAGCAAACTCCGCCAGCACCGCCCGTTTCAAGGCCAAGCGTTGATAACGTCGATAAGCCCACCAGCCACCACCGGCCAGCAATAACATCAGCACCAACAGCAACCACCAACCCAATGCCGGAGGCCAACCACTGACCGAATCAGCCAAAGCAATATCACGCAAATTTAGCTCAGGAGACATCGTTCATGACCTTTTGGAAACCAGCCCCAGCCCCGTTTGCAGCGCCGACAGCAGTGAGGCATCGGTGGCCAAATCAAGCCGTGAGCAACCATGACGGGCGCTCATTTTTTCCAACAAGGCGCTGCGCTGGGCAAAATTGTCATGATAATTTTTGCGCAAAGTGGGATCACCGCTCTGTAAACTCAGCTCCCGCTGGCCGTCACTCAAACGGTACGAACCGGCCAACGGCAACTGACACTCCAAAGTGTCATAAACATTGATTAAAACCAGATCATTATGGGTGGCCAGATTGGCCAAATGCTGCTGCGCTGCCTGATCCAGACCGCGAAAATCGCTGAGCAGAAAGATCAAACTGCCGGGTTTGGCCACCTGTCGCAGCCGCGCCAAGGGGCGTTGTAGACTCAAATCCCCCCCCAGCTCACGCGCACTTTTCTGCCACGAAGGGTGATCGGTGAGACGACGAATCAGCGCCAACACCGAACGCTGACCTCGACCGGGACGACACTCGTGATGCAGCTCTTCAGAGAAGACCAAACCACCCACTTGATCACCGTGCGCCAACGCACTCCACGCCAACAGGGCAGCGGCACGGCTGGCCAGCACCGACTTAAAGACCCCTTTGGTGGCAAAAAACATCGGTGTGCGCAGATCGACCCAAAACAGAACCGGTCTCTCGCGCTCCTCTTTGAAGAGTTTGGTGTGCGGCTTGCCGGTACGCGCCGTCACCCGCCAGTCGAGACTGCGCACATCGTCTCCTGGTTGGTAGAGGCGCACCTCATCAAACTCCATGCCTCGACCTTTAAAGGCCGAACGATACTGCCCCGCCCGTTGCGCTCGAATCGCACCGCTGCGCAGCGACACGGCTGCGGCTTGATGACGCAGCGCAATCAAACCGGCACGATCAATCTGCACCGCTGAAAAATCCTCTGCCACCGTTACGGCACCGGCACTCGATTAATCAGATGTTGAATAAAGTCATCGGGGGTGATGCCATCCGCCTCCGCTTCGTAGTTAAGCAGCACCCGATGCCGCAGCACATCAAACAGCATCGCCTGCACATCGGAAGGGTCAACAAACTCTTGGCCACGCAACCAAGCGTGAGCGCGAGCGCAACGATCCAGCGCAATGGTGGCACGCGGGCTGGCACCGTACTCAACCCAGCGCGCCAGATCTTCGCCATACGGTGCGGGATCACGAGTGGCCAAAATCAGCTGAACGATGTACTGCTCCAACGCCTCCGACATGTGAATGTTCAACACCTCCTGACGAGCGGCAAACAGATCCGCTTGGCTCAAAACAGCCGTAGGCTTTTTCTCGCCTGTCCCCGTTCGAGCTTCGTTACGCGCCAGCCGCAAAATGGCCATTTCACTGTCGGCATCGGGATAACCGATTTTGACCTTCATTAAAAAACGATCCAACTGCGCTTCGGGCAACGGATAGGTGCCCTCTTGCTCAATGGGGTTCTGAGTAGCCATGACCAAAAACAGCTCTGGCAGTTTATAGGTCTGGCTGCCAACACTGATCTGGCGCTCCGCCATCGCCTCCAGCAGCGCCGCCTGCACCTTCGCTGGGGCGCGATTAATCTCATCTGCCAACACCAAATGATGAAACAGCGGCCCTTTTTGAAACACAAAGGTGCCATCTTGAGGACGGTAGATCTCCGTGCCAGTCAGATCGGCGGGCAGCAGATCGGGGGTGAACTGCAAACGCTGAAAATCCCCTTCAATGCCTTCACTGAGCAGATTGATGGCACGGGTTTTCGCCAAACCGGGCGCACCCTCCACCAGCAGATGACCGTCTGCTAAGAGGGCAATCAATAGACGATCCACCAAAATTTTCTGGCCGATAATGGAGTCTGACAGGTGTTGTTTTAGCGCGAAAATCGAATCTTGCAATAACATAATATTCTTACATTTTGTGATAGGGGGCTATTTTAGTAACTTTTCACCTTCTGGCAAGCAGAAGCTATCAAAGACTTGCAACAGAACACAAAGTTCCAGCACCGAACAAACGGCACACAACATGCGATCTGAAAAAGAATCTTGAGACTTTGAATCCGTTCACAGCGGACAAGAGGAAGCTCCCCTAGGCTAAACAGCCTATTCTAAACGGAAAAAAAAGCGTAAGTTAAGCGTTGTTTCCTATACTCAATAATCTTAAACCCCAAAGAAGCCCACATTAAGGAGCAGTAAATGAATTTAGGTATTATCGGTCTCGGTCGCATGGGAGCCAATATGGCTCGTCGTTTACGTCTCGGCAACATCCCTCTGGCCGCTTTCAATCGCAGCAATGAGGTCACCGAAAAACTCGCCGCAGAGAGCGGTGTGACCGCGATGAACTCCATCGAAGAGCTGGTGCAGAGCCTCGAAGCGCCGCGCGTGGTCTGGCTGATGCTGCCTGCCGGTGAGACCACTCAACAGCACATTGACCTCATCACCCCCATGCTCTCCGAGGGTGATGTGATCGTGGACGGTGCCAACTCTTGCTACAAAGATTCAATGGCACGCGCCGAAGCGCTGGAAGGCACCGGCATTGATTACATTGATGCTGGGGTTTCCGGAGGTGTTTGGGGTTTGGCCAACGGCTACGCCATGATGGTCGGCGGCAGCGATGAGGCCTTTGCCAAAATCGAAGAGTACATCAAAGTCCTCGCGCCCGGCGCAGACAAAGGCTGGATGCACTGCGGTCCGGTGGGTTCGGGTCACTACACCAAAATGATCCACAACGGCATCGAATACGGCATGATGCAAGCCTTTGCCGAAGGCTTCGCGCTGCTGAAAAACCGTGAAGACTTTGATATGGATCTGGCACAAATCGCTGAAATGTGGCGACACGGCAGCGTGGTGCGCAGTTGGATGCTGGATCTGAGCGCCGAATTCCTCAACGAAGATCAGAGCTTGGAAGAGATCGCCCCCTTTGTTGCCGACTCCGGTGAGGGTCGTTGGACTGCGATTGAAGCCATCGAACAGGGCATCCCCTCACCGGTGATGACTCTGGCTTTGATGGCACGCTTTGAGTCTCAAGGCAAAGCGACCTACTCCAATAAAATGCTTTCCATGATGCGTAAAGGTTTTGGCGGTCATGCAGTAAAAAGTAAGGACTGATTATGTCAGGTTTAAGCCCCTGTTATTTTGTCATCTTTGGTGCCACCGGCAACTTGGTGAACATCAAACTGCTGCCAAGCCTCTACCATCTGGAAGAAGCTGATAAGCTGCACCCCGACCTGCTGTTTATCGCCTACGCACGCCGTGATTGGAGCCAAGAGCAGTGGTCCGATCACGCCCTTGAGGCGCTAAAATCGGCCTTGGGTGAGCAGTACAAAGCCGAGATCGCCGAACGGCTGGTGGCTCGTTTTGAGTATCTCAAAGGTGACCTGCACGACGCTGCCGGTTATCAAAAGCTCAAGGAAGAGATCAGCAAACCGCGCATGGGCGCGTGTGAAAATATCATCTTCTATCTGGCCATTAAACCAGCGGATTTCTCCTCGGTGATCAAACATCTGGACGGCGTTGGTTTTAACAAAAGCAGCGGTCGCCATCGCATCGTGGTGGAGAAACCGTTTGGGGTCGATCTCGACAGCGCCCAGCAGCTCAACCGGCAACTGCATCGTTACTTTGACGAAGATCAGGTCTACCGCATCGACCACTATCTGGGCAAAGAGACGGTACAAAACCTATTGGTGTTCCGTTTTGCCAACACCCTGATCGAACCGCTCTGGAACCGCAACTACATCGACCATGTGCAGATCACCGTCGCCGAAGATCTCAACATCGGCAGCCGTGCCGGTTATTTCGACACCGCCGGAACTCTGCGCGACATGCTGCAAAATCATCTGATGCAGTTGCTCACCTTGGTGGCGATGGAACCTCCAGCCACGATGGAAGCGGATGCGCTGCGCGATGAGAAGGTCAAAGTGCTGCGCTCCATCCGTCCCATCCCCGCCCGCGCGGTCAACAACTACGCCTTTCGAGCGCAGTACACCGCCGGTAGCTGTCACGGCAAAGCGGTACCCAACTATCTGGATGAACCGGATGTACCACCCCACTCCACCACTGAAACCTTTGTTGCGGCCAAATTCTACATCGACAACTGGCGCTGGAAAGGAGTGCCATTTTACTTGCGTACCGGTAAGGCGTTGGCAGAAAAAACCTCGATGATCGCTATTCGCTTTAAACATCCGCCGCAGCAACTGTTCCGCGAGACCCCCATCGAACACATTGACCCAAACTGGATTTTGCTTTCGATCCAGCCCGAAGAGGGAATGCACATGGAGCTGCACGCCAAGCAACCCGGTCTCGGCATGGACACGCGCATCGTGCGCCTTGATGCCATGTACCGTGATAAAGATGAGGTGGCGCTGGACGCTTACGCCAACCTGCTGCTGGATGTGATCAAAGGCGATAAAAGCCTCTTTATTCGCTTCGATGAGGTCGAGTACGCTTGGCAGGTGGTGGATCCCATTTTGCGCCACTGGACACAAGAGACTGAGTTCATTCACGGTTATCCCGCAGGCAGTTGGGGGCCAAACTCCGCCGAACGTCTGTTTGACAGCGAAGATCAGGCGTGGCGTAATAAGATTTAAATTTCACGCCTCCATCGTAGGGGCAGGTCTTGTGCCTGCCCTTTTGAATCGAACCAAGAACCAAGAACCAAGCAGGTACAAGACCTGCCCCTACATTTCGTTGTTATTCCCGCCAACATCAGGTCTCTCACATGCCCCAAATTCTCCGCCAACGTTTTCACCCCGACACCGAACAATTGATCGAAAGCACCACCGAAACCATTCTCTTGGCCGCTCAAGAAGCGATCCAACAACGCGGTCAATTTCATCTGGTCTTGGCCGGTGGCAACACTCCCAAAGCGGTCTATCAACAGCTCGCCCAACTGAAAACAGACTGGTCAAACTGGTTTATCTACTTCGGTGATGAACGCTGCCTGCCCATTGGCGATGCCGAGCGCAACGATTTTATGGCGCAGCAGAACTGGCTCAATCACGTTGCCATTCCCAAGCAGCAGATTCACACCATCCCCGCCGAGCAGGGCGCAAAGAACGCGGCCAAAAGCTACACCGAGCAACTGGCACAAGTAAAAAACTTCGATCTGGTTTTATTGGGTCTGGGTGAAGACGGTCACACCGCCAGCCTTTTTCCTGAGCATGAACTGGGCAACGGTGCTGATGCGCCCGCCTGCTTGGCGGTCAGCAACGCCCCCAAGCCGCCCTCAGATCGAGTCAGTTTGAGTGCAGGGCGTTTGAGCCAGAGCCATCAGGTGATCTTTATGGTTTCGGGAAAAAGCAAACAGGATGCGTTGCGAGCTTGGTTTGCTGGGGCAAATATTCCAGCAGCGGCCATTGCACCTGAGTGTGGAGTGGATGTTTTTATGGATATGGAGGCAGCGGTCTGAAAAAAACCGCCACTCTAGCCAAAGCTGTTTTGGATACAGAAATACTCGCATCAACGCAATAAGCTGTAACGCAGATCAATATCAACTCCATCCTCAACCACCAGTCCCGACTCTTGATAAGGACTCAACAACCGCCCCAATGAAATACTGCGTTGCAAGTCGCTAATGTCACCCTTCACCCGCAGCACATACTGATTGAAATCAGGGGTCAAACGGCTGACATCCGCACTCTCCACCATCGCCAAACCATTCAAGTAACGATTCAGTCTCACATAATCATCCAAGCCCCGAATACCTCGCACCTCCAAACTCAAGGTCTGCACCGCAACGTTTTGGCTGGTGGCAAAACGTGCCGACAGCTCTTCGGCCAAGCCGTTAAAACCCTGCCCAAACACCGCCGCCAAACTGCCCACCGAACGCCACGTTTTGCTCTCACCTGCCACATCCAACAACCACTCACCGCTCCAAGAACCGTTGCCGTTCTGGCGTACACTGGCAGAGAGAGTGCCGTAGGTACGATAACGCAGGGAGGCGGACTGAATGCGATCAGTGAAACCGCCGCGCAGATCGCTGTAACTGAGCGCCTGCTGATCCTCCATGTCCATCAACGGCAGCAGCACCGGCAAGCCCCGATCTAACGCAGAGCGCCGCAATAACCCTGCGACATCAAACTCACCAATCGTACTGTTATTGGTCAAAATCTGCCGCTCACGATTGTACTCCAAGGCAATCCAAACCAAGGTCTGTGGACGATCCGCATCCCAAAGTGGAATTTGCAACGCAGCCACTTCTTGGTTAAGACGATTGGCGACAAACTGCACGCTCAGCGCATGGCTTTTTTTGGCATTTTTTTTCAGCGCCTGCTCATCCTCACTCAAAGGCCGGTAGTGATACTGCTGCACCAGACGCGGAGCTTTTTTAATCAGACTGCGCAAACCTTTGCTACGCGCCAGAGCATGATCGCCACTCACTTTCCCGATCACCACTTTCAACGCCTGTCGAAAACCCTGTTTGCGTTGAATCGAACCTTGACCTTTAACCATCACCTCAGCGCTGTACAACCCCGTCACCAAGGTTGCCTGCACCAAAGTCGGTGAACACAAAACCAGCAACAGCAAAGTACTCAAAATCAGATGTACATTTTTCTTCTTCATAACCATCCAAACAGTGTAAAACCAAGCGTGAAAACAAAAATAAACTGGCGTTACCGTAATAAAACGGGACGATGTACAATAGCAGTTTTGGATCCCCCTTGCAGATCCTTATAACAACTTAGGAGCCAGTGCCCAGCACGCCCCCTCTCATGACTAAATCCTCCAAAAAATCTTTGAGTTATCGTGATGCCGGTGTTGATATTGACGCGGGTAATCGTCTGGTCGAGCGCATTAAACCAGCAGTGAAAAGCACCCAGCGTCCCGGCGTGATGGGTGGTTTTGGTGGTTTTGGTGGCCTGTTTGAGATCCCACTGGATCGCTATCCACAACCGGTGCTGGTCTCGGGTACCGATGGCGTGGGCACCAAGCTACGGCTGGCCATCGACCTGCAAAAACACGACACCATCGGCATAGATCTGGTGGCCATGTGCGCCAACGACGTGATCGTACAGGGAGCCGAGCCGCTGTTTTTCCTCGACTACTACGCCACCGGCAAACTCGACATCGACACGGCCACCAGCGTAGTGGAGGGCATTGCCGAAGGCTGCAAACAGGCGGGTGCAGCACTCATCGGTGGCGAGACCGCCGAGATGCCCGGCATGTACGCCAGCGACGACTACGATCTGGCTGGGTTCTGTGTGGCGGTGGTCAACAAAGACAAAATCATCACCGGCGAACAGGTCAAAGCGGGCGATCAACTGATCGGCATCGCCTCCTCCGGCCCGCACTCCAACGGCTACTCGCTGATTCGCAAAGTGTTGGAAGTCAGCGGCGACTCTCTCAACTCACCCTGCGGTGACACCGATCTGGCCTCAGCACTGCTGGCTCCCACCCGCATCTACGCCAAATCCCTACTGGCACTCTGCGAAAGCAACACCCCTCATGCGATGGCACACATCACCGGTGGCGGTCTGCTGGAAAACCTACCCCGCGTATTGCCCGAGCACTGTGTTGCCAAAGTGACTGACAAAAGCTGGACTCAACAACCGGTCTTCGAGTGGTTGCAGCAAACAGGCAATATCAGTGATGAAGAGATGCTGCGCACCTTCAACTGCGGCATCGGCATGGTGGTTGTGGTGGCCGCCGACGCACTGGAAAGCAGCTTGCAGCAGCTCAGTGAGCTGGGTGAAACCGTCTGGCACATCGGTGAGATCGCCAGCAGCGATGAAAAAATCCCCCACGTTGAGATGGTCAATGTTCAATGAGTCAGGCTCCCATTCCTCTGCCAGTGGTGATTCTGATCTCCGGCAGCGGTTCCAATCTGCAAGCGTTTATTGATGCGCAACAGGCAGGCAGGCTGCCCATTGAGATCAAGGCGGTGATCAGCAATCGTCAGGATGCTCGCGGCTTGCAACGCGCCGAGCAAGCGGGGATCGCCAGAGAGTGGCTTGATCATAAACGCTATTCAGACCGTGCAAGCTTTGATGCCGAGCTGCAACAGCGCATCGACAAATATCAGCCAAAACTGGTGATCTTGGCTGGCTTTATGCGCATTCTGACCCCCAAATTTGTCAACCACTACGCGGGGCGAATGCTCAACATTCACCCCTCTCTGCTGCCCAAATATCGCGGTCTGCACACCCATCAGCAAGCGCTTGATGCAGGAGACACAACCCACGGCAGCAGCGTTCATTTTGTCACCGCTGAACTGGACGGCGGACCGGTGGTCTTACAGGCCAGTGTGCCGATTGAAGCAGGAGACAACGCGCAAACACTGGCTGAGCGGGTCTTGGTCAAAGAACATCAGATCTATCCGCTGGTGGTCAGGTGGTTTGCTCAAGGGCGGCTGAGCTGCCAGCCAACCTTACAATTGGATGAACAACCACTGACCACGCCACTGCAATTCACCCCAAGGATGGACGATGCCCATAATGACCATTCGCAATAATCTCGTCAAAACCGGCCTGCTGACTCTCTCACTGCTGCTCAGCGGAGTGGCAGTGGCAGACACACCTCTGCCCCTAATGCCCTTCGAGGCCCGTTACGAGCTGGGTAATGACATGATCATCGCAGCCGAAAGCACTCTCAGCTTTAAATCAAGTGACAATACTCATTGGACTTATCGCAGTCACACCAAAGCCATTGGTCTCGCGGCACTCTTTAACATAGAGTCCATTAACGAACGCAGTGAACTGGAGTGGGTCGATGGCAAGCTGCGTTCATTGCGCTACAGCTCCGATCAAAATGGGGTGAAAGATGAGTCTCACTTTGATTGGCAGAAAAAAGAGTTACGCCTCAGTAGAAACGGCACCCTCCGTACTCTGCCGTTGTCCGCTGGCACGATGGATCACGCCTCAGCTCTGTTACCCATGATGCAACAGCTCAATGACAATTTTAAGTCACTGGAAATGGCGGTCAATGAGAAAGGCACCGCTCGAATTTTGACCTTTGTTAATCAGGGTCACGAAACCATTCAAACCCCTTTTGGCCGTTATGACACAATCAAAGTACATCAAACTCGCAACCCTGGCAGCCAAATTGACCTGATCTGGTTTGCGCCACAACTGAATAATCTGCCGGTGCGGATCGAACAACACAACAAAGGCAAATTGGTCGCTCGTATGGAGCTGATCGCCCTGCCTCTTTCACCCCAATTACCCAAGTAGGACAGCCTCATGCGTACCATCAACCCTCGCCCCAAATTTAACTCAGAAGAAGAGCTGGAAATCAGTCGCAGCCAGATAAAACGTGATGCACAGGAAATACTTGAGGTAGGTAAAGAGATTGTCGCCCTCAACGATCAAGATCTGAAAAAGATCCCCATGAGCGATTCTCTCGAACACGCCGTGGGTGTGGCGCGTAAAATCAACTCCTACGGCGGTCTGAAACGCCAATATCAATTCATCGGCAAACTGCTGCGTCACAGCGAGATGGAACCGATTTTAAGCGTTTTGGAGAAAATCAAAAATCGGGGTCTGAAAGAGAATCAACGCTTTAAACAGTTGGAAAATTGGCGCGACAAACTGCTCAACGGTGACCACCAAGAGCAGCAAAATTACCTTGAAGCCCACCCCAGCGCCGACCGCCAACAGCTGCGCCAACTGGTGCGCAATGCGCGTAAAGAGATCGAACTTAGTAAACCGCCAAAAAGCACGAAGGCGCTGTTTCGTTATCTGCGTGAGGTGGATGAGAACAATTGATGTTGATCTGTTTCTAGGCAACCGCTGCTTTCAAAGCCGCCTCATCCAACAAGCGCTTATCCACTTTTAGATAAGCGATCTGATCTTCCACCACCACCACTGCTTCAGCCACTCCGGCCACTTGACTCAAGCGTTCAGCACAGGCATCGGCACTCTCTTCGCTGATCTCCACCAACTTCAGCAGATAGCCGCTCAGGTGTTTGGGTTTTTCCATTCGCTGAGCAATCGACCACCACAACAGCGCCATCAACGCCGCCAGCCAGAAAACCCCCTGCGCACCCCAAGCACCGTACAACGCCCCGCCAGAGACACCACCAACAAAGGCACCTAAAAATTGCGAACTGGTATACACCCCCATCGCGCTGCCTTTGCGTTCCGGTGGTGCAATTTTGGAGACCAGCGACGGCAGCATCGCCTCCAAAACATTAAAAGCAGAGAAGAAAAAGGTCAATAAAATACCGATCTGCCAGACCGTCTCATGCAACCAACCCAACAACAACAAGGCTGTGGCAATCACCGAGATGGCCAACAGAAAAACAAATTTCATCTGACGTTTTTTCTCGGCGATGATCACAAACGGCACCATCACCGCCAGAGAGATCAACAACATCGGCAGATAGACCTGCCAATGATCCGCTACTGGCAGACCGGTCTCCGCAAGCGCCAACGGCACTGCCACAAAACAGGAGGTCAAAATCATATGCAGGATAAAAATACCGGCATCCAATCGCAGCAAGGCACGATTTTTCAGAACGATTTTTAACTCTGCCGGAATCGGCTGCGTGTCTCGATGATGGCGACTGCTGTGCGGGGTCGGCACCCAGAGATAAAGCACCGCAATGCCTCCCAAGGCCAACACCGCAGTCAACCAAAACAACCCCGAAATACTGGTCAAACTCACCAACAGCGGCCCCAACAGCAACGCCAAGGAGAAGGAAAGACCAATGCTGGCACCGATGAAGGCCATCATCTTGGTACGCTGCTCCTCACGGCTCAAGTCGGCAGCCAAGGCCATAATCGCCGCTGCAATCGCCCCTGAGCCTTGCAAGGCACGACCGATGATCACCCACAAAATATCCGTGGAGAGCGCCGCCACCACACTGCCCGCAGCAAAGATCAGCAACCCCATCGCGATCACAGGCTTACGGCCAATGCGATCCGACAGCAGACCAAAGGGGATCTGAAACAGCGCTTGGGTGAGGCCGTAAATGCCCATCGCCAAGCCCACCAACAGCGGCGTCGCCCCCTCAAAGTCCATTGCATAAAGAGCAAAGACGGGGAAAACCATGAACAGACCCAACATGCGCAGGGCGTAAATCAGTGACAGTGATGCCGCTGCCCGCTTCTCAGCCGGTAACAAACTCTCTTCTGGAGCGGAATTTTTCTTCATTTCCCCTTTGCCTAGTGGTGCGAGAACGGCGTATATTAGCAGTTTACCGCCTCGGCTGGGTAGTCGCTGCGCTGACACCCCTTCACACTCTTTAAGGCTTCCCCTACTTCCTATGGACATGATTCGAATTCGTGGTGCGCGAACGCATAACCTAAAAAATATCGATTTAGATCTGCCCCGAGATAAACTGATTATTATCACCGGCCTGTCAGGATCGGGAAAATCTTCTTTGGCCTTCGACACCTTGTTTGCAGAAGGGCAGCGTCGTTATGTGGAATCTCTCTCCACCTACGCACGGCAGTTTTTATCGGTGATGGAAAAGCCCGATGTGGATCACATCGAGGGACTGTCACCGGCCATCTCCATTGAGCAGAAAACCACCTCGCACAATCCACGCTCCACCGTCGGCACCATCACCGAAATTTACGACTACCTGCGATTGTTGTTTGCTCGTGCCGGAACCCCGCGCTGCCCCGAACACAGTACTCCACTGCAATCCCAAACCATCAGTCAGATGGTGGATCAGATTTTGGCGCTGCCCGAAGGTGACAAACTGATGTTGTTGGCTCCGGTGGTGCAAGAACGCAAGGGCGAACATTTGCAGCTGTTGGAAGGCTTTCGTGCCCAAGGTTTTCTGCGCGCCCGCATCGACGGCGAGATTGTCGAGCTGGAACAGCCACCGAAACTGGATCTACGCCGCAAGCACAGCATCGAGTTGGTGGTGGATCGTTTTAAAGTCCGCGCCGATCTGGCATTGCGACTGGCGGAATCCTTAGAGACCACCCTACAGCTCACCGATGGCACCGCCAAAATTGTCTGGATGGATGAACCCAATAAAACGGCGCTGACCTTCTCCGCCAATTTTGCCTGCCCTGAGTGCGGTTACTCGTTGAATGAGCTGGAGCCGCGCCTGTTTTCGTTTAACAACCCCGTCGGAGCCTGCCCCACCTGTGATGGTCTTGGGGCAAAACAGTTCTTTGACTCCGCTCGCGTGGTCAACAACCCACACTTGGGGCTGGCCGGAGGCGCAATTCGCGGCTGGGATCGACGCAATACCTACTATTTTCAGCTGATTCAATCACTGGCCAAACACTACGGCTTCAAGATTGAAACCCCTTTTGAGGAGCTGAGCGTAGCCCATCAAACTCTGATCCTGCACGGCAACGACGGCGAAAAGATCGAGTTTCACTACATCAATGATCGCGGTGATAAGAGCATTCGCCAGCACAGTTTTGAGGGCATTTTGCCCAATATGGAACGCCGCTACCGCGAAACAGAATCCAATGCGGTGCGCGAAGAGCTGAGCAAATTCCTCTCGCATCAATCCTGTCCCGATTGTCACGGTACCCGTCTCAATGAAGCAGCACGCCACGTCACCATTTTGGATCACAATCTGCCCGCCATCAGCGCCTTGGCCATCGGCGAGTGTCGTGATTTTTTTGCTCAGCTGACCCTGCCAGGAAAACAGGGACAAATTGCTGAGAAGATCGTCAAAGAGATCGAGCTGCGTCTTAACTTTCTCGTCAATGTGGGGCTGAATTATCTTAATTTGGAACGCAGCGCTGATACCCTCTCCGGCGGTGAAGCCCAGCGTATTCGTCTTGCCAGCCAAATCGGTGCGGGTCTGGTGGGGGTGATGTACATTCTGGATGAACCTTCCATCGGCCTACATCAACGAGACAACGAACGCCTGTTGGGCACTCTGCAACACCTGCGCGATCTGGGCAATACGGTAATTGTGGTGGAACACGACGAGGATGCCATTCGCAACGCCGACTACGTGGTGGACATCGGCCCCGGTGCCGGTCTGCACGGTGGTCATGTGGTGGCCAAAGGCACCCCTGAAGAGGTTTACAACAATCCCAACTCCCTCACTGGCCTCTACCTCAGCGGTGCAAAAGAGATCAGCGTCCCCAGCGAGCGCACGCCTGTCGGGGAAGAACAGCTACAGATCATCGCCGCCAACGGCAACAATCTGCAAAAGGTCTCGGTGGGAATTCCTTGTGGGCTGCTCACCTGTGTCACCGGTGTCTCCGGTTCAGGTAAATCCACCCTGATCAACGACACTCTTTATCGTTACGTGGCGCGGGAGTTGAATGGAGCCAGCACCGCCCCCGCCGAGGTGGAGACCATCTTGGGCATGGAGCTGATTGATAAGATTGTTGATATTGATCAAAGCCCCATCGGGCGTACCCCACGCTCCAATCCCGCCACTTACACCGGTCTATTCACTCCGATTAGGGAGCTGTTTGCCGGAACCGAAGAAGCGCGTTCACGGGGTTATAAACCAGGACGGTTCAGTTTTAATGTCAAAGGCGGTCGTTGTGAAGCCTGTCAGGGCGATGGTCTGATTAAGGTGGCCATGCACTTTCTACCCGATATTTATGTACCTTGTGATATCTGCAAAGGCAAACGTTACAACCGCGAAACGCTCGATGCCCGTTACAAGGGCAAAAACATCCATCAAGTATTAGAGATGAATGTGGAGCAGGCGTTGGATTTTTTCCACGCCATTCCGGTGATCAAACGCAAACTACAGACTTTGATGGATGTCGGTTTGTCTTACATCACCTTGGGACAAAATGCGACCACCCTCTCCGGCGGTGAAGCTCAGCGGGTCAAATTGTCGCGGGAACTGTCCAAACGGGACACCGGCAAGACCCTCTATATTTTAGACGAGCCGACTACTGGGCTGCATTTTCATGATGTGGCACAACTGTTAAAAGTACTGCATCGACTGCGAGATCACGGCAATACTTTAGTGGTAATTGAACACAATTTGGATGTGATCAAGACCGCCGATTGGGTCATTGACCTGGGACCAGAAGGCGGCAATGGCGGTGGCGAGGTGATTGCTGAAGGTACGCCGGAGCAAATCAGCAATAATCCTGATTCGCATACGGCACGTTATCTTAAACGCTTGGTAAAATAAAACGAGTCTGTAACTAAAATATCATCTCCCATTAGAGCCTATATTTTTATTAGAAATTTTTTATAGACACAAAAAAAGCCCCATAAAGGGGCTTTTTTAATAAGAGGGAGAAAACCCTCTTAGAGCAGAATCTAGTCAGAAACTACTTCACCCGTTACCGGACGATCAAGCAGCTCAACGTAAGCCATTGGCGCTTTATCACCTTCACGGAAACCGCATTTCAAAATACGGATGTAACCACCAGGACGCTCTTTAAAACGAGGCCCTAGATCGGTGAACAATTTGCCCACAGCAGCTCTGTCACGCAGACGTGAAAAAGCCAAACGGCGTTTTGAAACACTGTCTTCTTTTGCCAAAGTAATCAAAGGCTCGGCAACACCACGCAACTCTTTTGCTTTTGGCAAAGTGGTTTTGATCACTTCATGCTCAAATAACGATGCCGCCATGTTGCGCATCATCGCCTTACGATGACTGCTGTTACGATTTAACTGTCTACCACTTTTGCGATGTCGCATTTTTCTATTCCTTACACTGTTGCCAAACCATCACCAAACCAGTTTGGCTATCGGGCACTTAATATTTTGCGGTTAACCTTCCAACTCGGCAGGTGGCCAGTTTTCCAGACGCATCCCCAAAGAAAGCGCATGAGAGGCCAACACATCTTTAATCTCGGTGAGAGATTTTTTACCCAAGTTGGGCGTTTTCAGCAACTCAACCTCGGTACGCTGAATCAGATCACCAATGTAGTAGATGTTTTCAGCCTTCAAACAGTTGGCTGAACGCACGGTCAATTCCAAGTCATCCACAGGTCTGAGTAGAATTGGGTCAATGTCTGCGCCCTTCTCTTCTTTCTCGACCGTCTCATCTGCTTGCAGATCCACAAAGACAGAAAGCTGGCCTTGTAAAATCGACGCAGCGCGACGAATGGACTCTTCAGGATCAATGGTGCCGTTGGTCTCAAGATCAATGATCAATTTATCCAGATCGGTACGCTGCTCAACACGAGCGGTATCGACACTGTAAGCAACCCGATGCACCGGACTAAAGGTGGCATCGATTTGCAAAGCACCGATGGAACGAGTCTCACCGTTCTCTTCTTTCCGACGACGAGTGGCGGGTTCATAACCGCGCCCCTTGTGTGCGGTCAGAGACATGCTGATCTGGCCTTCTTTGGTCAAATGAGCAATCACATGATCTGGATTGATAATCTCGATGTCGTGATCCAGTTTAATATCACCGGCGGTCACAACACATGGACCTTTCTTCTCCAGAGTTAACGTTGCTTCATCACGAGAGTGCATCACAATCGCCACCCCTTTTAGGTTCAGCAAGATGTCCATGACATCTTCCTGTACACCTTCAATGGTGGTGTACTCATGCAATACCCCGTCAATCACCGCTTCGGTAATCGCACAACCGGGCATTGAAGAGAGCAAGATACGACGTAGCGCATTACCCAAAGTATGACCAAAACCGCGTTCCAGCGGCTCCAGTGTAACTCTAGCGTGCTGCTCACTAATAACCGACACATCAACGATGCGCGGTTTTAGGAATTCATTTACATTGCCTGACATCAACAGACTGTCCCCTTACTTGGAGTAGAGTTCCACCACCAGAGATTCATTGATCTCGGCGGGCAGATCACTGCGTTCTGGAACAGACTTAAAAACACCTTCCATCTTCTTAGAATCGAGTTCGATCCACTCTGGAATACCACGGTTATTTTTTGCTAATTCCAGTGCATCCACAATGCGAGTCTGCTTTTTGGCTTTCTCACGCACGGTAACCGTTTGTGAGGCAGAAACCTGATAAGAAGCCACGTTCACGATCACACCGTCCACCAAAATCGCCTTATGGCTGATCAGCTGACGTGATTCGGAACGTGTGCAACCGAAGCCCATGCGATAAACGATGTTATCCAGACGGCACTCCAGCAGTTGCAACAGGTTTTCACCGGTTGAGCCTTTTTTCTGTGCCGCTTTTTTGTAGTAGTTGCGGAACTGACGTTCCAACACACCATACATACGACGCAATTTCTGTTTCTCGCGCAACTGAGTAGAGTAATCGGAAGGACGACCACGGCGTGCAGTCACAGGCCCTGGAGGGTTTTCCAATTTACACTTGGTGTCCAATGCACGGATACCTGATTTCAGGTAAAGATCCGTACCTTCACGACGACTCAGTTTACATGTTGGTCCTAAATATCTGGCCATAATAAACTCCTTAGACGCGACGTCGTTTAGGTGGACGACAACCGTTATGCGGTATCGGGGTAACATCAGTGATGCTATTAATTTTAAAACCGACATTATGCAAAGAGCGTACTGCGGAATCACGACCTGGACCTGGACCCTTAACTCGGACATCTAGGTTTTTCAAGCCATAATCTTGGGCAGCAGTGCCTGCGCGCTCTGCAGCTACCTGGGCTGCAAAGGGGGTGCTCTTACGAGAACCACGGAAACCAGATCCGCCAGCGGTTGCCCAAGATAGGGCATTGCCTTGACGGTCGGTGATCATGACGATTGTGTTATTAAAAGATGCATGAACGTGGGCAATGCCATCGGTCACAACCTTTTTAATTTTCTTACGGGTACCAGCCTTAGCCATTAGTAATCACTCTTTAGCAAATGCGAATTACTTCTTGATCGCTCTACGCGGCCCTTTACGGGTGCGTGCGTTCGTACGGGTACGTTGTCCACGCAGAGGCAAGCCTCGACGATGACGAATACCGCGATATGAACCCAAGTCCATCAAGCGTTTAATATTCATGGAAACTTCACGACGAAGATCACCTTCGACGGTAAATTTACCAACCTCGATACGCAGCTTTTCGACTTCGTCTTCTAATAGATCGCGAATTTTACGATCTGAAGCGACGCCAGCTGCACCACAAACAGCGTATGCACGAGTGCGACCAATACCATAGATAGAGGTCAATGCCACCCAAGCATGCTTGTTTACGGGTATATTTATACCTGCAATGCGGGCCATCAAACAGTCTCCCTGAGACAGCGGAAAACCCAGCATTTTACGGTGCTGGGCTTTCCAAATCAACACAAAATTGTAAGAAGTTTAACCTTGGCGTTGCTTATGACGCGGATCTTTACAAATCACACGCACAACACCTTTACGGCGAACTACTTTACAGTTACGACAAATCTTTTTAACCGAAGCACGAACTTTCATTTCAACTCCTACGCCAGCAACACTCAGCGTAAACCAGTGCCACCATAGCCTTTTAAGTTAGCCTTTTTCATCAGACTATCGTATTGATGAGTCATTAAATGTGACTGCACCTGGGCCATGAAATCCATGATCACCACAACGATGATCAACAACGAAGTACCACCAAAATAGAATGGTACATTCCAATACAAAATCAAAAACTCCGGAAGCAAACAGACTGCGGTAATGTACATTGCACCAATTAAGGTGAGGCGTGTCATCACACCATCAATGTAATTTGCCGTCTGTTCGCCGGGGCGAATGCCTGGAATAAAAGCACCCGACTTTTTCAAATTATCCGCTGTATCTCTAGAATTAAAGACCAAAGCGGTATAAAAGAAACAGAAAAAGATAATTGCCGCAGCATAAAGCATAACGTAAAGAGGCTGTCCTGGAGAGATGCCAGACACAATGTCTTGCAACCACTCCATACCCTCATTACGTCCAACCCAATCCCCCAATGTCGCAGGGAAGAGGATAATACTGGAAGCAAAAATCGGCGGAATCACCCCCGCCATATTCAGCTTCAGAGGCAAGTGACTGCTCTGAGCCGCATAAACTTTACGTCCCTGCTGACGTTTGGCGTAATTGACCGTAATCCGGCGCTGCCCACGTTCAACAAAAATCACAAAAGCCGTCACTGCCAATGCCAATGCAAACAGCAAAATCACAATGCCTGCACTGAGTTCACCGGTGCTGGACAGCTCTAAAGTACCACCGACCGCAGCAGGCAAACCCGCCACAATACCGGCAAAAATCAGCGTGGAAATACCGTTACCTATACCACGTTCAGTCACTTGCTCACCCAGCCACATCAAAAACATGGTGCCGGTGACCAAGGTCACCGCAGCGGTGAAAACAAAACTCAAACCCGTATTATAAACCAGCGGCGCTGCACCGACTTGCTGACCTTGCAGAGCAATCGCAACCCCAATGGATTGGAAGCTGGCCAAAGCCAAAGTACCGTAACGAGTGTAGGTGGTGATCTTACGTTGACCACTTTCCCCCTCTTTACGCAGCTGCTCCAAGGTCGGCACCACATGGGTCATCAACTGCATAATAATAGAGGCAGAGATGTAAGGCATAATACCGAGCGCAAAAATCGACATACGCTCCAAGGCACCACCGGAAAACATATTAAACATATCCAGAATGCCACCACGCTGTTGTTCAAACAACGAGGACATTACATGGGGATCAATCCCTGGAATGGTAATATGGGTACCGACGCGAAAAATCACGATGGCGATCAGAACAAAAAAGAGTCGCTGACGCAATTCGCTGGATTTTCCCAACGCACCACCTAATCCACCGCTTGCTGCTGCTGACTTAGCCAAGAGTTAATCCTCGATTTTTCCGCCAGCCGCTTCAATAGCTTCGCGGGCACCTTTACTGGCACTCACACCTTGCAAAGTAACCGCTTTAGAGACACTACCAGACAACATTACTTTTGCCTGCTTGATGTGATTACCAATGACATTGGCTGCTTTCAAGCTGGCCAAGTTCACCACATCACCATCAACTAATGCCAATTCGCTAAGGCGAACTTCGGCTTTATAACGACCGCTGCGTGAACTGAAACCGACTTTTGGTAGACGACGTTGCAAAGGCATTTGACCGCCTTCAAAACCGACTTTATGGAAACCACCTGAACGTGATTTTTGGCCTTTATGACCGCGACCACAGGTTTTTCCATAACCAGAACCGATACCACGCCCCACGCGCTTGGCATTAAATTTACTGCCAGCAGCGGGTTTAATTTCATTTAATCGCATCTTAGGCTTCCTCTACTTTGAGCATGTAGGAAACTTTATGAATCATGCCGCGATTTTCGGGAGTATCGTTAACATCAATGGATTGATGCATCCGTCGCAACCCCAAACCAGCAACACACGCTTTGTGTTTTTTCAGACGACCATTGATGCTGCGCACCAAGGTAACCTTAATTTTGTTATCTGACATGGTATTAACCCTGAATTTCTTCGACCGTTTTGCCACGTTTCGCAGCAATATGCTCAGGCGATGACATTTCAGTCAAACCACCCACCGTTGCGCGCACCACGTTAATTGGGTTTTGTGTGCCGATAATTTTTGCCAGCACATTTTTGACCCCAACCGCTTCGAAAACTGCACGCATGGCACCACCGGCAATAATACCGGTACCCGCTGACGCAGGCTGCATGTAAACACGAGCCGCACCGTGACGAGCGGTCATTGCGTACTGCAACGTGCCGTCATTCAAAGGTACGCTACGCATGTTTCTACGCGCTTTTTCCATCGCTTTTTGGATCGCCGCAGGCACTTCACGTGCTTTACCGTAACCAAAACCGACTTTACCGTTACCGTCACCAACAACAGTCAGAGCTGTGAAGCCGAATTGGCGACCACCTTTAACTACTTTTGCGACGCGATTAACGCTGACCAACTTTTCCAGCATGCCATCGCTGCTGTCATTATTGCCCATGTTTGAATTTGGATTTGCCATATTGGTCTACCTTAGAACTCTAAGCCGCTTTCGCGCGCTGCTTCTGCCAAAGCCTTCACACGACCGTGGTAACGAAACCCGGAGCGATCAAATGCCACCTTGGTAATACCAGCAGCTTTGCTTTTTTCAGCTACGGTTTTACCTACTTTTTGCGCCGCTTCGATATTACCGGTCGAGCCTAAGCCTTCACGAACATCTGCTTGCAGGGTTGAGGCTGCTGCTAAAACGGTCGAACCGTCCGGTGCAATAACCTGTGCGTAAATGTGCCGTGGTGTACGGTGCACACTGAGACGATGAGCGCCAAGCTCACTGATCTTTGCTCTCGCTTTTTTCGAGCGACGCAATCTGCTTGATTTTTTATCCATATCGAGACTCTACGATGTGTAAGGTTAAACGCTATTTTTTCTTGGCGTCTTTCATGACAACATGCTCGTCGATATAACGAACACCTTTGCCCTTGTAAGGCTCAGGCGGACGATAAGCGCGGATGTTTGCCGCCACTTGACCGACCACCTGTTTATTAACGCCTTTCACCACGATTTCCGTCTGACTCGGAGTCTCGACAGTAATGCCTTCAGGCACATTAAAATTGACAGGATGAGAAAAACCCAAGGTCAAATTTAACACACTGCCTTTCGCTTGAGCACGATAACCAATGCCTTTCAGCACCAATTTTTTCTCAAAGCCTTTGCTTACGCCAGTCACCAAGTTGTGCATTAATGCACGCATGGTTCCCGCCATCGCATTGGACTTTTTATCTGCACTCTTTGGGCTACAGCTTAATACGCCATCATTGGAAGCAATTTCCACAATACTGTGGACTTCCATTTCAGCAGCACCCAGCGGGCCTTTGGCCGCTACGGTCTGACCACTGATGTTGACTTCAACACCAGTTGGAATTTGGATTGGTTGTTTAGCAACTCGGGACATTGTTCGCTACCTTAAGACACAAAGCACAAGACTTCGCCGCCATGCCCTTCTGCCCGCGCCTGACGATCACTCATCACGCCGCGAGAAGTAGAGATAATGGCAACACCCAAACCACCAAGCACTTGCGGTAATTCTGACTTCGATTTCAAAATACGAAGACCAGGACGACTCACGCGCTTGATGGTATCAATGACAGGTCTGCCATCGAAATATTTCAAGCTGATGCTCAATGTGCTTTTTACACCGTCTTTTTGTACGAAAAAGTCAGTGATATAACCTTCGTCTTTTAACACAGCAGCCAACGCCATCTTCTTGGTAGAAGAAGGCATACTGACCGATGCTTTATTTCTTGCTTGCCCGTTTCTAATCCGGGTCAGCATATCAGCAATAGGATCTGACATACTCATGATATTTACCCCTAAAACCTGTTTTGCAACCGTTACCAGCTGGCCTTGACCAAACCGGGAATGTCACCACGCATGGCGGCTTCACGCAATTTATTGCGTCCCAGTCCAAACTTACGGTAAAAACCGTGAGGACGACCGGTAATCCGACAACGATTACGTCCGCGTACGGGACTGGAATCACGCGGCAATGCCTGTAATTCTGCCACTGCTTGCATACGCTCTTCGTAAGCAATGCCTTTATCGGCAATGGTTGCTTTGAGTGCATCACGCTTCGCTTTATAACGCGCCACCAATTTGGTACGTTTTAGCTCACGTTGAATCATAGATACTTTTGCCATGACTAACCCCTTACTGCCTAAATGGAAAACTGAAGGCTTTTAATAATGCACGAGCCTCATCATCGGTTTTCGCAGAGGTCGTAATGGCAATATCCATCCCACGTAATCTATCGATTTTATCGTAATCGATCTCGGGGAAAATGATCTGTTCCTTCACACCCATGCTGTAGTTACCACGGCCATCAAACGATTTCGGGTTCAAACCACGGAAATCACGAATACGTGGAATAGAGATATTGATCAAGCGATCAAGAAACTCATACATGCGATTACGTTGCAAAGTCACTTTGCAACCAATCGCCATATCATCACGGATTTTAAAACCCGCGATGGATTTACGAGCATACGTCACCACCGGTTTTTGACCGGCAATCTTGGTCATATCGGTAACCGCATGTTCAATAATTTTTTTATCACCAACCGCCTCACCCAAACCCATGTTCAAGGTGATCTTTTCGATCCGAGGTACAGACATAGAGCTTTTAAAACCGAACTCTTCCTGCAACTGCTTGGCAATTGTCTCTTTGTAAAGTGTGTGTAACCTAGCCATCATTCTCTACCTACGCATCCACAACTTCGCCGTTGGACTTGAAGAAACGGACTTTTTTGCCGTCCTCCAACGTCTTAATACCAACACGGTCGCCTGCATTTTTTGAGGGGTTAAACAACATAACGTTGGAGCTATTCATAGAAGCTTCTTGCTCTATGATGCCACCCGCAACGCCACGGCCTGGGTTCGGCTTGGTGTGTTTCTTAACCATGTTCACGCCTTCAATAAAAACGCGACCATTGTCCAGAACACGCAGCACGGAACCGCGCCGACCTTTGTCTTTGCCAGCGACAACAATAATGTCATCACCTTTTTTAATTTTATTCATAACGTCGGCTCCCGTTAAAGCACTTCAGGCGCTAATGAAACGATCTTCATAAAACGCTCGCTACGCAGCTCACGAGTCACTGGACCAAAAATGCGGGTACCAATTGGCTCCAGCTTGCTGTTCAACAGCACTGCCGCATTACCATCAAAACGAATTGATGAACCATCAGGGCGACGCACGCCTTTGGCGGTACGCACTACAACGGCGTTGTAGACATCGCCTTTTTTCACTTTACCGCGAGGAATAGCGTCTTTGACGCTAACCTTAATGATATCCCCAATGCGCGCGTAGCGACGGTGTGAACCGCCCAACACTTTAATGCATTGCACCTTACGCGCGCCGCTATTATCAGCAGCATTGAGGACTGTCTGCATTTGTATCATGACATTTTCCCAATCAGAATTTAAGCATCAAAAGCGAGATTAACTAGCCTTAACCGTGACTTCCACCAAACGCCAAGATTTGGTTTTAGACATTGGACGACACTCTTCAATAATCACCATATCACCGGTTTGACACTGATTATCAGCATCATGGATATGGAACTTGTTCGAACGCTTAATGAACTTACCGTAAGCGGGATGTTTGACCCTGCGCTCAATCAGCACAACGGCACTCTTATCCATTTTATCGCTTACGACACGCCCTGAAAGCGTACGATGCAATTTGCTATCAGCGCTCATTGACTTACACCTGCTGTACGTTTTTCACCAATCAGGGTTTTCACCCTAGCAATACTTTTCCGAACTTTTTGAAATTGATCGGGGCGCGGCATCTGCCCACCACCCTTCTGCATACGCAAATTAAATTGCTCACGTAACAGAGAGATCAACTCTTGCTGAAGCTCCTCAGAGGACTTCGCACGTAATTCGCTGACTTTCATCACATCACCGTCCGATTCACAAATGTGGTCTGAATAGGCAACTTAGCTGCGGCCAGACGAAACGCCTGACGTGCAATCTCCTCAGTCACCCCTTCCATCTCATAGAGAACGAAACCAGGGCGAACTTTGGCTACCCAATATTCGACGTTACCCTTACCTTTACCTTGACGCACTTCAATCGGCTTTTTGGTAATGGGGGTATCGGGGAAAACCCGAATCCAAATTTGACCACCACGTTTAATGTGACGAGTCATAGCACGACGAGCCGCTTCAATTTGGCGGGCGGTGATGTTACCACGCCCGATGGCCTTAAGGCCATACTCACCGAAGCTCACTTTATTACCAACAGTAGCCAGACCGCGATTACGGCCTTTCTGCTGCTTTCTAAATTTCGTTCGTTTTGGCTGCAACATAACTCTATAACCTCTTACTTGGCCGCAGACTTAGTTTTGCTGCTCGCCGCCCGTTTCTGCTCGAAGTCAAAAACTTCACCTTTGCAGATCCAAACTTTGATACCCAACACACCATAGGTGGTATGAGCTTCAGCAAAACCATAATCGATATCCGCACGCAGAGTATGCAGAGGCACACGACCATCGTGATACCATTCGCGGCGCGCAATTTCAGCACCGTTCAAGCGACCGGCAACGTTAATTTTCACCCCTTGCGCACCTAAGCGCATGGTATTGGTGATCACTCGCTTCATCGCACGACGAAACATCACTCGACGCTCCAACTGCTGCGCCACACCTTCGGCAACCAGCAGAGCATCCAGCTCAGGCTTACGAATCTCGGAGATATTGATCTTAACGTTGTTGATGTTCAAGCTGGTCATACCAGCAACATCACGACGCAAACGCTCAATGTCTTCGCCTTTCTTACCGATAACGATACCAGGACGAGCGGTATGAATCGTCACAACGATTGATGCCACCAGACGGCTGATTTGGATGCGGCTCACTGACGCATGCGCCAGTTTTTTCTTCAGAAACGCACGCACTTCCAGATCGTTATTGAGGAAGTTAGCGTAATCTGCATTGCCTGCATACCAGGTTGAATTCCAATCGGCAGAAATACCGAGACGAAACCCAATAGGATGTACTTTTTGACCCATGACTAATAACCCTTTTTTAATCCGCTACGGTCACGGTAATGTGACTGGTACGCTTCAGGATGCGATTAGCTCGCCCCTTAGCACGTGCGCGTAAACGCTTAAAGATCGGGCCTTCATCAACAAAAACCACCGCCACTTTCAGCTCATCTACATCAGCACCTTCATTGTGCTCTGCATTAGCAATTGCCGATTCAAGCAGCTTTTTCATTAACACTGCTGCTTTTTTCGTACTGAAAGAAAGCAACTCTAAAGCACGTTCTGCCGCCATTCCGCGCACTTGGTCTGCAACCAAACGCACTTTCTGGGGCGAAATGCGCGCATGTCTCAATTTTGCACTCACCTGCATGACGACACCCCTACCTCTTCGATTTCTTGTCTGCGATATGCCCTTTATAGGTACGTGTCAACGCAAACTCACCGAGTTTATGTCCCACCATGTTTTCACTGATTAAAACAGGAACATGTTGGCGACCGTTGTGTACCGCAATGGTGAAACCCACCATATCAGGCATAACCATGGAACGACGCGACCAAGTTTTAATTGGACGCTTGTTGTTTGTTTCGCGCGCTTTTTCAACTTTGCGCAGCAGGTGACCATCAACAAATGGCCCCTTTCTTAACGAACGTGGCATCTAAGACCCCTTTTATTTCCGATTACGACGACGGACAATTAATTTATCCGTACGCTTGTTCGAACGGGTCTTATAACCCTTCGTTGGCATACCCCAAGGTGAAACCGGATGACGACCACCTGATGTACGACCTTCACCACCACCGTGCGGATGATCGACCGGGTTCATGGCAACACCACGAACCGTAGGACGAACACCTTTCCAGCGTTTGGCTCCAGCTTTACCCAGCTTACGTAAGCTGTGCTCACCGTTACCGACTTCACCCAAGGTAGCACGACAATCTGCTAGCACCTTGCGCATTTCACCGGAACGCAAACGCAACGTTGCGTAAGTGCCTTCACGTGCAATCAACTGCGCGTAAGTACCGGCACTGCGAGCGATCTGAGCACCCTTACCCGGCTTCATCTCGATGCAATGCACCGTGGAGCCGACAGGAATATTATTCAGTGGCAAACAGTTACCGGCTTTGATCGGCGCTTCACGGCCTGAGATCAAGGCATCACCCGCTGAAATACCTTTAGCGGCGATAACATAACGGCGCTCACCATCTGCGTACAACAGCAGAGCGATGTTGGCGCTGCGGTTAGGATCGTATTCAATCCGCTCAACTTTGGCTGGAATGCCATCCTTGTTGCGTTTGAAATCGATAATGCGATAACGCTGTTTGTGACCACCACCACGATGACGTGTGGTAATGCGACCGGCGTTGTTACGACCACCAGTTTTGTTTTTACCTTCAACCAGAGCGCGATGCGGCTCACCCTTATAAAGATCGGGGTTAACAACTTTGACAACAAAGCGACGACCAGGAGAAGTAGGTTTTGTTTTTAACAGTGCCATGACGAGTTATCCTCCCATGCCAGCAAATTCAACGTCTTGGCCGTCAGCGAGGCGAACCATCGCCTTTTTCCAACCAGGACGAGATCCCAGGCGCTGGCTAAAACGTTTATTTTTGCCTTTCACGTTCATCATACGAACCGAAACCACTTTGACATCGAAAAGAGCTTCGACGGCGTGTTTCACTTCGAGCTTGGTGGAATCAACAGTCACCTTAAAGGTGTGCTGATTGCTGCCATCGGCGTTCATGGCACTCTTTTCAGAGACATGAGGCGACAACAAGACGCTTAATAGACGCTCTTGATTCATGACAACCACTCCTCAATTTGCTTCATCGCCGCAACGGTGATCACCACTTTGTCAAAACCGATCAAACTGGTCGGCTCAACAGCATCAGCATCAACCACATTAACATGAGGCAAATTGCGTGAAGCCAAGTAGAGGTTCTCACCCACTTCATCGGCAACGATCAGCGCGCGACTGGCGTTCAACTCTTTCAATTTAGCCGCCAACATGCGGGTTTTGGGAGCATCCAAAGAGAGGCTTTCAACCAAAATCAGGCGTTCTTGACGGACTAATTCAGAAAAGATGGAACGCATCGCACCGCGATACATTTTTTTGTTTACTTTTTGCTCATAGTTGCGCGGCTGAGCGGCAAAGGTCACCCCACCGGAACGCCACAAAGGACTACGAGAGGTACCTGCACGAGCACGACCGGTGCCTTTTTGACGCCAAGGCTTGGCACCGCCACCGCTGACAGCGGAGCGGTTTTTCTGTGCTTTGGTGCCACTGCGAGCAGCGGCCAAATAGGCGGTCAGCACCTGATGAACCAGAGATTCGTTGTAGTCAGCACCAAAAGCCACATCACTCAGCTCAATGGTTGACCCATTTTCTATTTTGAGTTCCATGATATCCCCTTATGCCTTAGTCTTAACAGCAGGCCGCACAATAACGTTACCGTTCTTGGAGCCAGGAACAGAACCCTTAATCAACAAAAGGTTTCTCTCTGCATCAACACGAACCACTTGCAGGTTTTGGATGGTGCGACGAACGCTACCCATATGACCTGCCATGCGCTTGCCTTTAAAGACTCGGCCTGGGGTTTGGTTTTGACCAATGGAACCGGGCGCACGATGCGACACTGAGTTACCGTGAGTCGCATCCTGCATTTGGAAGTTGTGGCGTTTTACCGCGCCAGCAAAACCTTTACCGATGGTGATACCGGAAACGTCTACCTTCTGCCCATCCGTGAACATGCTGACATCAATTTGACCACCAATGGCCAGATCTTCGCCCTCACCGTCCGCCAAGCGAAACTCCCACAAACCTCGACCGGCTTCGACACCCGCTTTCGCGAAGTGGCCAATTGCCGCCTTGGTCAGACGTGAGACTTTGCGTGTTCCTACCGTTACCTGTAAGGCACGATAGCCATCAACCTCATCACTACGAACTTGAGTGATGCGATTGGGGTCAACCTCAACTACCGTCACCGGTATCGAAATACCGTCCTCGGTAAAGAGGCGAGTCATCCCAGCTTTACGCCCGATAACACCAATTGCCATGAGTTATTCCTCGTGCAGCACATCGATTTCGATTGACCGATGCCGTTTCACTAATTGCCAATAAACAAGACCCAGAGACAGGATAAATCCTGCTCTGGGTCAGAAAGGAGCGCGATTGTAACAGTGATCCTTAAAGCAGTAAAGCCCCAAGTATCACCACCAACCAAAAACGCCTAATTCAATTTGATTTGCACATCCACACCGGCCGCCAAATCAAGCTTCATTAGCGCGTCAACGGTCTTATCCGTTGGCTCCACAATGTCCATCAAACGCTTGTGAGTACGGATTTCGTACTGATCACGAGCATCTTTATTGACATGTGGAGAGATCAAAACAGTAAAGCGCTCTTTACGTGTGGGCAGAGGAATCGGTCCATGCACACGCGCACCGGTACGCTTTGCGGTTTCTAAAATTTCCTGAGCAGAACGATCCAACAGACGATGATCGAAGGCTTTCAGGGAGATACGAATTGTTTGTGTTTCTTTACTCATAAGGGTCACCAATTACTCAAAGATTTTGGCGACAACACCTGCGCCAACAGTACGTCCACCTTCACGAATCGCAAAGCGCAAGC
>CAZTQX010000010.1:0-37352 GCA_964615985.1 uncultured Gammaproteobacteria bacterium
CAGAATCCGCCTATGGTTCCTACCTTAATTGTCTAAAACTGTCCGAAGTGTTGCTAAAGCAAACAGGGTTTAGATGCCCACTTTGGCTTTGATTGCGTCAACAACGGCATCACTGGAGGTGGCGTTGATGTCGAGCAGCATATCTTCGCCTTTGTAGAAACCCACCAGAGGCGCGGTCTGCTCGTTGAACACATCGAGGCGTTTGGAGATCGCTTCTTCGGTTTCGTCGTCACGTTGCACTACGCTGCCACCGCAAGCATCACAAACGCCTTCGGTTTTGCAGGGGCTGGATTTGACGTTGTAGATCGCGCCACAATCGACACAGGTACGACGGGTGGTAAGACGATCCAAAATCACGTCACGAGGCACGTCCAAGTTAACCGCTGCATCCAGTTCGATGTTCAGTTTTGCCAGCAGTACTTTCAGTGCTTCTGCTTGGGGAATGGTGCGAGGGAAACCGTCCAGCAAGAAACCGGCTTTGCAATCGTCTTCTAATAGGCGTTCGCCCATGATGCCCATGATCAGATCATCAGAGACCAATTCACCGGCTTTCATGGCTGCTTCGGCTTTTTTACCCAGTTCGGTACCGGCTTTCACTGCGGCACGCAGGATGTCACCAGTGGAGATTTGTACGGAACCATCAACGCCGGTCAACAGTTTGGCTACGGTGCCTTTACCAGCGCCAGGTGCGCCTAACAGAATCAGTCTCATGAGTGTTTTACCTTAAGTGGGTGAGAATTTTAGTCAGGGGGAAATATACCCGCTTTTTAGCGCAGAGTCCGTTTGAATTAACCTATGGGTCTATTAGTTTTTTTATGGTTTTATGAATTTGTTTAATTGGCGCACTGTTTGCTTTTTTGAACCCCTTGTTACGGTGATCTGGGAGGACGTAAACGTGGATGGTCTAGAGTCGATATTGGAGATTGAGTCTGTCGATAAAAACCAAGGGGGGTTACTCGATTTGATGCAGCGGTTACAAGTTCTGTTACAGGGATCGAGCTTGGACACGGAAGAATTGGAGCCGATGTTGTTGTTGCTAAAACCGATTCAGTTGCGTTTTTCTGAGTTGCAGCAGCAGTTGCATGATGCGGAACAGCGCCTTAAGCAGCAGTCAACCCGTGATGCTTTGACCGGTTTGTGGTGTCGTGGCAGCATTCAAGAGCTGTTGGGCAAGGAGCTGGCGCGTACGATTCGTGAACACCGCAGTTTTGCGGTGGTGATGGTGGATTTGGATGGCCTGAAGCGAGTGAACGATTATTACGGACATCAAATGGGCGATGAGGTGTTGAAAACCGTTGCCCAGCGATTGCTAAAAATGTGTCGTAAAGAGGACAGCGTTGGTTGTTATTCTGGCGGTAAATTTTTGGTGGTGTTGTCGGCAGGCAATGATCGTGAAATGTTGGCGCTGGGGGAGCGTTTTCGTAAATGTGTTGCGGAGCAGGTGGTTTGTCCCAAAATTGGTTTTGAGTTGGAGATGACCGTCAGTGTCGGTGTGGGTATTTGTCGTTATCCGCAAGGTTCCAGCGTTGATGCCATGATTCAGCTGGCCAGTGATGCGTTGGCGTTGGCAAAAAAAGCCGGTCGTAATCGAGTACGGCAACGGCTGGATCGGGTGGTGAGCATCTCTTAGATTATAAAAAGTGGTATTTGTGGTTGTGCAGAAACTGCTCCTCTTCTGGGTAGCTGCTGCGCTTTAAAATTTGGTTTAACTCGGGGAAACGGCCAAATAGCTCAATCACTTTATGGTGTGCTTCGGCATATTCTAAGGTGCCTTGGTAATACTCCTTAAGGCTTTCAGGAACCGCTTCCAGCAGATGAGCGTAACGTTCCACCGAGAGGTTTTGCAGAGTGATGTTTTCCGCATGTTCTAGGGGCAGATAAAAAAAGCTGCGCTCGATAAAATGCAGTTCCAGATCGTGTTTCAGCTCCAAACCGGTGATCACCAACTCCTGTGTGCTGCGGTCTTGCTCAAAGGCTTTGGCGCTGCCGCGATAAATGTGCCGTGAAAATTGATCCAGAATAATGATCAAGGCCAAGCGGCCTTGAGCGTTATTGCACCAGTGATTCAGCTCACCGTCAACAGCCGCTTGGTGTAGTTGTCCAAAGCGCTGGGTGATTTCATGGTCGTATTCCGCCCCACTTTTAAACCACATGTCCATTTTGGCTGGATGATAGTCTTCGGGTTTTTTTAGTGACCCAAACCAGAAATGCAACACGGACTCAATGTCAGCAGTTGTTTTGTGTTCCATCAGATTGCTTATGACTCCAGCGAGTAGGGCAGATCCAAAATGGTCAGTGTGGGGCCTTCAATACTGTGCAGATGCACGCTCTGGTTTTCTGCGCTGGCGATGGCGATGACCGCCAAGGCTTGCATGCCGCCTTCAGGGTGAGGGCGAGCATCGACGATTTTACCGGTGCCTTGTGCCGATTTTTCAGTGGGGCTGAAGAGTCCATCACCGGCTGTGGCGTTGTCGCAGTCGATGTGAATACGGTACATGCGACGTTTTACTTTGCCCAAATATTGCATCCTGGCAATGATCTCTTGGCCGGTGTAACAGCCTTTTTTGAAGTTCACGCCGTTCAGAAGGTGCAAGTTGGTCATCTGTGCGACAAAGGCTTCTTGAGTGGCAGGGTGAATGCTGGGGATGCCCGCTTCAATCTCCAGCAGCGCCCAAGCGTCACTCCCTGCGGGTGTAGCTCCCTGTTGTTGCAGTGTTTTCCAGAGAGCAATCATCGCCTCTGTGTCACCGTAGAGTTCAAAGCGTGGTGTGGTTCCGGCAACGCGAATACAAGTGATGTTTTTGTTTGAGCAGACTTGGTCGTTCTCAGTAGGAAGGTCATCGAACTGGGTGGCCAACCAAGTTTCGGCTTGTGTGCCGCTGAGACCAAAACGAACCAGTTGTTGGCTGTGATCTTCTAGAGTGACCTTGGAGCGCATAACAAACATGCGCAGCCGTTTGAGGGTGCTTTCTAGCAGAGATTGAGGCAGGCGTAAATGCAGCTGATCTGCGTGTTGAAAGAGGCGCATCAGCGCCAACATACGACCTTTGGGGGTAGAGTAGGCGCTTAATTGACTCTGTTGCCCATTGACCAAGCGGGTGTCGTTGCTGAGCTGACCTTGTAAAAAGGTGGCTGCTTCTTCGCCGCTGGCACAGATGACCGCTTCGTGGCTGAGATCACACAGAACCGGACCATTGAGTGCGGCACTTTGTTCGTTGCTTGGGGAACCGTAGTGCTGTACGTGATCGTCCACGATAACGGCACCGAGATCGGTTAAAAAGGTGTACCAGTTGGCGGGGGCTTGAGTCTTCATAAGGTGGGTGGCTATTTTTGTTAGAGAAAATTGGAGTTTAGTGAATATTCCTGATTCTGTCAGTAGGGATTTCGTCTCTAAATGGGAGCTAAAAAATATTTTTGTATCTTTTTAGCAACTTTTTTGTTTGATTGTTGCACTTAAGTTGTCTTTGCGGTACTATTGTGTTGTGTTTTGGCAAAAAGTGGGATGGGGTTGGCATTCTTTATGCTCCGTTTCATTTAGCATAGACCTCATCAGAGCAGCAGCAAGCTGCCGTTTATAGGGTCACTCTTAACACAAGGAAGTGGCAACGTCGGGAACGTTTGTCATGATTAAAAAGTTAAGTCGCGTGGTTTTTATTTTTTGTTCAGCATTTTCATTGCTGGCCTGTGATGGTTTGGAAGTCTCTTATAATCCTGAGCTTAGCGTTGATCAGAGTCGTTCTGATTATGCTCAACGCTGTCAATGTCTCTATCCCAATGATCCTAACAACGATGTGCCTTGGCAAGCCAAGAGCAGCTCGGTGTTTGAGATTGCCAATGCGTTCAATAAAGCCCGTCGTAAAGACAACTCCGTTGTTAAAGACATGCAACTGCCGTTGCAGAGTGTGTGGGATTCATACAGCAATGTAGAGAAGATGTTGTATTTAATCAACAGTGAGCGTCTTGATCGCGGGCAGGCGGCTTTGGCTGGTTTTGACCCTCGTTTGAATCGGATCTCGCAGCGGTACGCTGAATTTTTACAGAGCAGTGATCAGCAAGGGCATACGGCTGATGGCCAAACACCTTGGTTGCGTATGGACGTTGATGCCGAGATTCAACGGGGACGAGAAAAGATTCGCTTTGGTGAAAATCTGGCTTATTTTGCCAGTGATGCGCTGTTGCCGGAGATGCTGGTGGAGCGTTCGTTGTTTAACTGGCTCTATAACGATGCCGGTGAAGGGTGGCAACACCGCCACTTTATCCTCTATACAGGTTATAACGACAATACGATTTTGCAAGGCGAGGAGGGTGTGATGGGTTTGGGTGTGGCCACGGGACCGTTTAGCATCGGCGGGCATCAGTATCGTTTTGGTGCGGTGGTGGTGCTGAATGCCTTTGATGCCAATGCCAACTGGGATTATGGTTTGACCGAAACGGTCTCTGTTATTTCGGGTACAGAGGCTCCGGTTTATGCGCGTGGTTTGAATATTTCAGCTGAGCTGGTGGCCGATCTGAATCGCGGTGTGCTGCAAGACAGCGGCAGTAACTTGACGTGGTTGGATAATGCCGATGCGTCGATCTCCAGTTGGAATGATCGTATTGGCGATTTTCATAATGGCCAGAGTTATTGTGAAAATTTGGTTTCTGCTGGGTACGACGATTGGCGTTTGCCCCGTCCAGCTGAGTTGAGCCAAATCGTCACAAAAGTAGAAGACGATGCCAATATTCAGTTTGATTACTCTGCGCCGAGCTGGTGTCCTGCCAGCATTGCCTTGACGCTGGAGAGTGATTATTACGGTGTTGTGACTCTGCCCTATCAGAACGCTGCCGTGGGAGACATTCTACCTTGGTCGGGCACGGTGGCTTTTGTGCGTTGTGTGCGTGACGGTTTAAGTTAATGCCGCAGGCGATGGCTCCTCTTCATCTGCGCCTATCTCCTTCTTTTTTTATCGCCCTGTTTGTGTTGTTGGTGCATCTGAGTGCCTTTTTGGCGCTGCTGTCGGTTGTTGATCTGTTGTTCTTGTTGCCTTTGATACTGTTGCTTGTAGTGAGTCTGATTTTTTATAGGCGGAGGTTGGTCTGTTATCGAGGCTTATCCTGTCTGCATGAACAGCAGTGGTCGTTGACGGATCGAAACGGGCAGCGTCAGTCCGTGCGCTTGACGGGAGGCGTGATGCTGGGGTCTCTGATTTTGCTCTCTTTTGTCACCGAGGCTGGCAAGAGGATTTCTCTGTTTTTGTCTGTGGACAGCATGGACGCGGTGTCGTTGCGGCGTTTGCGGACGCGCTTGACGCTGCTGCGAGCGTCGTTGTAAAACGCTATTTTTTGTGGTGAGTGAAGACGCCATCCCAATCCTCTGCTGGAGGATGGGTTTTGAAGTAGATGACTCGATCCAGATAGAGTCTGTAGACGTTGCAGGTTGGGTTTTGCTGGGTGAGGGCAAAAAATTCGCGTTCGGCCAGATCCCACTGCTGGCGTTGATAGAGGCGTAGAGCCTTGTGATAGCGGGAGAGTTCACTTTTTATGCTGTTACGCACCTGCTCTTTCTGCCCCAGTGGTTCGTAAATCGCCACCGGTTGTTGTTTGCCTTTGACACGGACGTGATCCAGTTTGCGATAAAGGTAGGTGGATACCGTGTGGCGCGTGGTGTCACTGACAATGATGTTGACGCCGTAGGTTTTGGTTAAACCCTCCAGACGCGAACTGAGGTTAACCGCATCCCCCAATACCGTGTAAGCCATACGAAATTCGGAACCCATGTTGCCGACGCTCATGGGGCCGGTGTTGAGACCCACGCCGATTTTGATTTCCGGCCAGCCATTGTCTTGAAAGTGTGTTTGCATCTGTTCTAGGGTTTCGACCATCTCCATTGCGGCGGCCAGAGCGTGTTCGGCGTGTTGAGCGTCTTTTAGTGGCGCACCCCAAAAAGCCATAATGGCATCGCCCATGTATTTGTCGATGGTGCCACGGTGTTTGTGAATGATGCGGGTCATGGGGGTGAGAAAATCGTTCATTAAACGGGTCAGTTCTTTGGGTTGCAGCTGTTCCGAAATGGCGGTGAAGCCGCGTACGTCGGTAAACAGCACGCTCATTTCACGGTTTTGGCCTTCCAAGGAGATCACCTCGTCATCGAGGTGTTGATCCATTTCATCCACCAACTCGGGGGGGATGTATTGACCAAACAGACGAGCCAACTGGCGTTTGCTGCGTGACTCGACAAAAAAGCCGTAGGACATGTGCAGAATGAAGAGGCTCAGGGTCAGTAGCAGAGGTGTGGCCATCGGCAGCACCAGATTCCAACGATTCCAGGCGTAGAAGCTGATGGCGGTGATGAAGGTGGCTACGGTCAGTGTCAGCAGTGAGGTCTGTAGTGGTGACATTTTGGGTGGCAAGCTGCTCATGACGAGGCCGATTAACACCAATAGTAGAAAAGCGTAACCCAGCGTGTAGGCGGGTTGATGTTTTATGTTTTGGTTCAAGATGCCAGAGATGATATTGGCGTGAATTTCCACTCCTGGATAGACGTTTTGCACTGGAGTGGAGCGCAGATCTAACAGTCCAGGGGCGGTGGTGCCCACCAGTACGATGGCGTCTTTAAGCAGCTCTGTATCGACCTTGTTGTTGAATAAATCAATCACGGAGATATAAGGAAAGCTGTTTTGTGGGCCGCGATAAGGGATTAACACGGCGGCCTCTGCATCCACAGGAATGGTGTAATTGCCCAATTTTATCGATTCTAGAGCGGAATATTTTCCCTGTTCCGCTTTATTGGATGCAACCACGATATGCACTTTGTTTTCGTTCAGTGCCGCTCTAGCGACGGCGAGGGCTAATGATTCGTAAATGCCGTTTTCAAACAGCTGTAACAGCGGCACACGTCGAAAGATGCCGTCGATGCCCACCAGTGGGTTGTCGAAAAAGCCACCACCGAAGGCGGCTGTTTGCAACAGATTCAGATTGGCACTGTACCCCACAGGTTCTTTAAACAGCAGCCGGTCGCGCCACAGGGGTGGTACGGCGCTGATGGGTGGCGGCAGCAGACCGATTTGGCTATGGCCATCGGCGTTGTCTTTGCCCTTGAAATAATAACTCAGTAATACTTTGCGTCCTTGCAGGGCTGTGGCAAAGATTTGGTCGTATTCCAGTTGTGGTTGTAAACGTTCGAGCTGCTGTAAAAAGTCTGGGTTATCGCGCAGTTGTTGTTGGGCTAATTGTTGTAACAGGGGCAGGCCTGAGCTGTGATCCTGTTCGGCAAACAGAATATCAAAACCGAGTACTTTGATTTTATAATGGTCGAAAAGACTATCGACCAGAGCGGCCATGCGATTGCGTGACCAGGGCCAACGGCCGATGGCGGCCAAACTTTTTTCGTCAATGTCTAGGATTACGATACGTCGGTCTTGGCCTCTGGGCAGGGTGGTGTTGAGACGCAGATCGTAGGAGACGTTCTCCAGTTTTTGCAAAAAGGAGATGGGAATCAGGTTGGCGGTGTGCAGCAGAAACACCAGCACGATCAACAAACTGAACAGCAGCCGAGTGTTTTGTTGACTGATCACACTGGGTGTCCTGATGACAATGCGGGCATAAATTAGGTTGCTCTTCTTACGGTTGCAGCAAAGCCAGCCTAACATAATCGACTTAAGCTGGGCTGCGGGCGAGTTTTAATGGATTCGGTGCTGTTTTCTTGTCAATTGCTGTGGGATGATGCCGCCAGTGTGAAGGTAATTCAACCAGCAATCTTTCTAACACTTTGCTTAAGGGCAAGGTGACCCGAAATTTATAGGAAGCGCTTTGTGAGTAAACAAATTTTTCTTGGTGTAAACATCGATCATATTGCCACTCTGCGTCAAGCTAGGGGCACGGTTTATCCCGATCCGGTGTTTGCCGCTCAGTTGTCTGAGCAGGCGGGTGCTGACAGCATCACGATGCACTTGCGTGAGGATCGTCGTCACATTCAAGAGCGAGACGTATTGCTGGTGCAGCAGACCATGCAGACTAAATTGAATCTGGAGATGGCGGTGACCGAGTCGATGCTGCAATTTGCGGAGAAGATCGCGCCGCAAGATTGTTGTTTGGTACCAGAAAAACGTGAAGAGTTGACCACCGAAGGAGGGCTTAATGTGGTCGCTAATGAAGCGGCGATTGCCGCAGCGTGTCGGCGTTTGGCGGCGGTCGGAACACGAGTTTCGCTCTTTATCGATGCTGATCCAGAGCAGATCAAAGCTTCGGTGCGTTGCGGTGCGCCTGTGATTGAAATTCATACGGGTCACTACGCCGATGCTGCTGATGAATTGGAGCAGCAGCGTCTGTTTGAAGGGATTGTTGGTGGGGTGGATCTGGCCGTGGCCGAAGGGCTGGTGGTCAATGCCGGTCACGGTTTGCATTATCATAACGTCGAGCAGATTGCCGAGATTCCAGAATTGCATGAGCTGAACATCGGTCATGCGATTATGGCGCGTGCGCTGTTTACCGGTCTACCAGAAGCAGTTGGCGAGATGAAACAGTTGATGCGGGCGGCACGTCAGCGGTGATTTTGGGCATGGGGGTGGATATTGTCAAAGTAACGCGGATTGAGCGGCTTTGGCAACGTTACGGTGGGCGTTTTGAGCAGCGTATTTTAACCCCCTTGGAGCAGAAAACCTTACTGACTGCCGCTGAACCAGTACACCTGTTGGCGAAACGGTTTGCCTTGAAAGAGGCAGCAGTTAAGGCCTTAGGGACTGGCTTTCGAGGAGGAATTGGTTGGCAAGACTTCAGTGTGAGCCACACTGAATTGGGTAAGCCTCAGCTGATTTTGGCGGGTAAAGCGCAGCAGCAAGCGGAACGGCTGGGCATTACTCACAGCCACATTAGCGTTTCTGATGAGAAGGAGTATGTGGTGGGGATGGTGCTGTTTGAGTCTTTGCCTTAAGTGCTTCTATGAGTTGATCAATAACGATTAGTAACATACCGACTTGATGATCCAGTTTATCCAGTTTACGGGCGTTAATTTGACTTTCGACCAAGTGGGCGGCGTGAGTCAGAGCGGGTACACCGCAGTAGTTGCTGGCACCGTGCAGTTTGTGAGCGTGAAAATGCACCTGTTGAATGTGGCGTTGTTGGATGGCAGTTTTCAGCGCTTGACGGTGTTCGGGTAACATTTCCAGCAACAGGACTTGCATTTCAGCGGCCAGCTTTTGATTGCCAGCGGCGCGTTTTAGAGCCAGTTCATGGTCGATAAGTAGCAGTGGGTTTGCTGCTGGTACGCTTGTTTTAGCTGGGGTTGATGGTGGCTTTTGTCTCTCAATGTTGTCTGCTGGGCACCATTTTTTTAACATGCTGTGCAGTTTATCCATCATGACCGGTTTGAGCATCACATCGTTCATGCCCGCTTTGAGGGCTTGCTCTAAGCGGCTGGCCAGCACGTCGGCGGTTAAGGCGATAATGGGCGTGTGACGGTTTGAACTGTTTGATTGTCGAATCAAGCGGGTGGTTTGTAGGCCGTCCATCTGCGGCATGTGCAGATCCATAAAAATCAGGTTGTACTGCTTGAGAGACTGTTTCTTGATGGCTTCTTTGCCAGATTCTGCGCAATCGACGTGGAAATTCAGCAGCAGTAAAAACTGCTTTAACAGTTCAAGGTTGATGCTGTGGTCATCAACGATTAAGACGTGCAGTGATGGCTGGTTCATTACAGGGTACGGTTAGTCGATTTTGTTGGGATGATGTGAGTTTATCGAAAAATCAAGTGGCTGAATAGGAGAAAAAAGTATGTCGTTTGCTACGATTGAGTCTTGTGTGGGAAATACACCTTTAGTTCGATTGCAACGTTTGAGTTGCAGTTCCAATACCATTTTGCTGAAGCTAGAGGGCAATAACCCTGCCGGTTCGGTGAAAGATCGTCCGGCGATGAGCATGATTCAGCAGGCAGAAGCCCGTGGTGATATTCAGCCAGGTGATTGTTTGATCGAAGCCACCAGTGGTAATACCGGCATCGCGCTGGCGATGGCGGCGGCAATCAAAGGTTACAAAATGAAATTGATCATGCCCGATAATATGAGTATTGAGCGGCGTGCTGCGATGCTCAGTTACGGTGCTGAGATTATTTTGGTGACTCAAGAGGAAAGCATGGAGGGGGCGCGAGATCTGGCCAAGCAGATGGAGCGTGAGGGGCAGGGCAAGGTCTTGGATCAGTTTGCTAATTTTGATAATCCGTTGGCACATTATCAGACGACGGGGCCGGAGATTTGGTCTGATAGTGAGGAGAGCGTTACTCATTTTGTCAGTGCTATGGGTACCACGGGCACGATTATGGGGGTCTCTCGTTATCTGAAAGAGCAGAATGAGGCCATTCAGATTGTCGGAGTGCAACCGATGGAAGGTTCTAAAATCCCCGGTATCCGACGTTGGCCAAAAGCGTATCTGCCAAGCATCTTTGAGGCTTCACGGGTGGATCGCACCTTGGACATCGGACAACATGACGCGGAGCAAACCACGCGGGATTTGGCGACACGAGAGGGTATTTTTTGTGGTATTTCATCGGGAGGAGCTGTGGCAGCAGCCTTGCAGCTGGATAAAGAATTGGAGAATGCCGTCATCGTGACCATTATCTGTGATCGTGGTGATCGTTACCTTTCCACCAATGTGTTTTCTTCCTAAGTGTTGAGGACAAACTCCATTTTTACCCCAGCGACTTCTATCACATCTTTGTCGCTCAGCGCTTGTGCCTGAGTGCCGATCAGCTGGCCATTGACTGAGGGGTATTTAGCACCCTTACCGCCCTCCACATGGATAATAAAATAACCGTGTGGACGACGGGTGATGGCAGCGACCTGTTTTCCGGGTTTGCCAACGGTGGTGAGGGCTTTGGTTAATTGCAATTTTTTGCCACGGTTTTTACCGCTGACCACCTGCAGACGAGCGGCGTAGGTGTAAATGTCCGGTGAGGCTTGGGTGCCGATCCGCCCAGCGGTCTCTTCGCCTTCGGCATTTGGAAATGCTTCGGCAATACCGGCGGCTTGGATTGTTTTTGCTCGATCATGAACGTCGGTTTCGTTCATGGGGTGTCCCTGTTTGGCGTATTTCAGCTGGTGTTTGCCGATGCTGATAATGTCGCCGTCTTGCAGGGCGTGACGCTTGATTAACGAGCCATTGACGTAGGTGCCGTTGGTGCTGTTGAGATCCTCAAGAAAGGAATCATTGAGAATGGTGATGATTTTGGCATGCGCGCCACTGACCGACAGATTGTCGATCTGAATCTCATTGGAAGATTTACGTCCAATGACAATATGTTCTTTGCTGAGCGGGTACTCGCCTAGGGTGTCTCCACCGAGACTAAGAATTAACTTGGACATGTTACATTATCCATCAGGATCTCTAGTTAGAACGAGAAAAAAGTTTTTGGTACCAGCGTTTTTTGGCTGGAAAGGTCTTTAAAGACTTTATTAAAATGACGGAAACATTGTCTTTTCCACCATTGGCATTGGCCTGATCGATGAGTTGCTTAGCAACTTCATCTAGGTTATCACTAAATTTTTGCAGCGTTAAGCTTATCGCACTGTCTTCCAACATATCGTTAAGTCCATCAGAACACAACAAATAGATGTCTTCTGGTAGGACAATGTCTTCTCGAAGGTCAACTTTAACAAATGGTTCGATGCCCAAAGCGCGAGTGACTAAGTTTTTGTTAAGAGAGGCTTTTGCTTCTTCAGGAGTGTAGAAGCCGCGTTCTACCAGTTCTTGTAAGAGGGTGTGGTCAACGGTGATCTGCTCTAAGCTGTTTTCTCGAAAGCGGTAAAGGCGTGAATCTCCCACATGGGCGATGGAGATGCGATTGTCGTAAAACAGCGCCATTACCAAGGTGGTGCCCATGCCGCTGTATTGTGGTTGGTTTTGTGAGGTTTGATAAATGACCTCATTGGCTTTTTCAACGCTTAATCGGCAAGCGATACTTTCGGCGCGAAAATCGGTGTTTTCGCGCAGGGTTTTGTTATTCAGCTCAAAGAGGCGACCAGCAATGTCGCCAATAATGGTGTTGACCGCCAGCGCGCTGGCAACCTCTCCGGCTTTGTAACCTCCCATGCCATCGGCAAGCACGGTGATACCCGTGCCGATTTCACTGCCGTAACTGTCTTCGTTGTGAGATCGAACCATGCCTTTATCGGTTCTGCCCACAATCTCCAGTTTTCCCGTTAAATCCATCATGTTGTTGCCTTATCTTGACACTTTGTTAGTTTGTGATCAGCTGTTTCATACAGGCGCGAATGTCACGCGCTAACTCATTACCACTGGAGTAGCGCTGTTCAGCATCCTTGTAGAGGGTCTTATTCAGCACTCTGCGTACACAGGAGGGTAAGTCAGGTCGTATCAGCAGTGGATCTGGGTGTTTCTCATTGGCGATTTTATACATTAAAGTGGCCATCGAGTCTGCATAAAAGGGTAATTTTCCTGTTAATAGCTGGTAGAGCATGATGCCTAAGGAAAATAGATCTGAACGGCCATCGACTTTTTTACCAGAAAGTTGTTCTGGGGACATGTACGAGGGGGTGCCCAGAACCATGCCGGTTTTGGTTTTGCTGGAGTCAGTGATCCGAGCAATACCAAAATCGGTGATTTTGAGGGTGTCGGTTTTGGGTTCGTACATCAGATTGGCGGGTTTGATATCGCGATGTACGACTTGATTGTTGTGGGCGTAGTTGAGCGCATCGGCGGCTTGCGCCATCAGCTCCAATACCTTGGCAACGGGCAAGAGGGCGTCGGGTTTGGTGTAACGAGACATCTCATGGCCTTTGAGGTATTCCATTGAGATGTAAGCCAAGTCGTGCTCTTCACCGGCGTCGTAGATGGTGACGATGTTGGCGTGGTTGAGACGACCAGCAGTCTCCGCTTCACGGAAAAAGCGTTCTTTAACCGCAATCAATTCATCGCCATCAAACTCTTGGGAAAGCGCCAAGGTTTTGATCGCCACCGTGCGACTGATGGTGGGGTCTTTTCCTAGATAGACTGCTCCCATCGCGCCTTTGCCCAGTTCACGTTCAATTTCGTAACGCCCTAACTTGGGTTTAGCAATGCCGTTATCGCTGTTGAGCAGCAGACTGGCGTTGGTGCCTCCGGCGGCGGAGAGAATGATGGTCTCTTCCATTGCTTGGTTACGGGTGATGCGGGTTTTAACATCGCGAAAACCGCCGTCAAAGTCGCTGATGTAGCGATACAGTTCGGAGGCTTTGTTAAATTGTCGTTTGCGCTCAAAGTCCAAGGCTAAGTTGTAGAGGATCTCCAGCAGTGAGTGATCCAAAGGGCATTTGCGAAATTTATCAAAAGCCGCATCCAGCTGTCCTTGGCTTTGCAAGGAGAGTCCTAACATACGGTTGCTCTCTGCAGAAGCAGCATCGGAGCGTTGAATGCCTTTTTCAGCGCGCAACCAAAGTTTGGTTAACAAGGTTAAATGACCCACCACCAGCAGAAATAGGGGGGCCATTAACTGCAACCAGAGATCTTCTTGTAACATCAGGAAAAAATGGCTGCCGATTAAACTGCTGGCCAGAAAGATTGACAGCCAGAGGGCGTGACGGCTCTGCATGCGTGGTACCAGCAAGATCAGATAGAGCGCAATTAGCAGGGTGAGGGCCGACTTGAGAGAGGCAGCCCATTCGGGAATGGAGTAGTATTCTTGTTGCAAAATGCTGGAAACCGCATGAGCCAAGAGGTGTACTGGAGGCATGGTAGAGTCAATGGGAGTGACTTGATTGGCACCCAGACCCGATGAGGTGGAGCCGATCAGGACAATTTTATTGCGGTATTTTGTCGGATTGATTTTACCGCTGATTACGTCGTAATAGGAATCGACGGAGAAGCTGCTCTGCCCGTTCTCCCTGTTATTGTAAAAGGTCATCAACATACGCATATTGGGATCGACGTTTAAGCGTACATTGCCCAGTTTAACGCCCTCTCCCAGCAGTACTTTGACCTCTTGTGATTTGAGGTTGAGAGCCTTGATGGCGATTTGCAGTGCGATGGAGGGGTAGAGTTTGCTGTTGTAGTTGATAATCAACGCTTCTCTGCGGATGCTGCCATCAATGTCGGGGGAGAGATCAAGGTGGCCAATGCCATAGGCTGCCTGAGCAAAGGGTTCATAGAGCGGAATGGCATTGTGGGCGGTCAGGGGCAGGTCGCCGCGTTGGATGGCACCGGAATTGTCTTCATAACCTAGAGCGTATTTTTGTAAGGAGTTGGATAGGAGGGTGTTCCGTCTGCTGGGGGAGCGTTGCATTTCGAACAGGGTGGGCAAAATGATGTTGCCTGCATTTTTTAATGCTTCGGCGAAGGGTTTATCTTGTTCTAAATCTTGTTGTGCTTGCGCTAATTGTGTTCTTAACGTACCGAGGCTGTGAGCGGTAGTTGGATCTAGGCTGGTGGTGTTTGCGTCTTGCTGTAAACCAGAGCGATCAAACTGCTCGATAAGGTTGTTGATGTGTGCCAGCCCGGGATCTGTTTGTGGCTCCAAAAACAGGACGCTGTAGGCAATCAGCTTGGGTTGAGCTTTGTTTTGCAGTAGGTTAATAAATTGTGCGTGTTCTCTGCGTGGCCAGGGCCAGCGGCCAATATTCTCTAGGCTTTGCTTATCAATGGCGATAATGGCAATGTCTTTGGAGGGAGTTTTATCAGAGATTAGAATGGCCCAATCGTAAGCGCTCTGCTCCAGTCCCTGAAAAAAGACCTTGCCGGAAAAAAACAGCACAGCAAGCGATAGAAGCAGAATAATAAACCAATCTTGTCGCCACATTATTGTTTTCATTTAAGGTTTCGGCCGCTCTTAAAAATTATGAGGGACTTGTTTTGGCTACAGGTGGTTTCCCAGTGACAACATTGGCACCGGGAACGCTGGGTATGCCTCCTTGCAATAAATAAACATCAAAACCGTGTTCGTTTAAAATAAACGAGGCGGCTGAACTGCGTCTTTCGGTGTCACAACACAAGATGTATTTGCGCGTTTTATCTAAATTTTTGATCTTAATGCGCAAAAAAATCAATGGAATGTTAATGCTGCCTTTTATATGACCATGTTGGTATTCGCTTGGCAGACGGACATCGATCCAAACGGAGCGTTCGTGCTGCACCATTGCTTGTCCGTCGGGGTAGTTTACCCAGTTGAGCAGCGGTTCGTTGAGCAGCGACATAAAATCCGTTTTAGAGAGACGCATCATGGTGCCAGCGGTGAGCATGGTGATGGTGGCATTGCGTTTGGCACTGGAAATCAGTGCTTCTTCACCAAAACTGTCTCCTGGCCCCAGTTCGGCCAGCTTTACCCCACGGGGCTGTGAGGGGGTCGCGCGAGTGACCAGACAGTGACCATCGGTGATGGTGTAGAAGTAGTCGCCGATTTCACCTTGACGAATAATGACATCACCGGAATTGTAACTGATTAACTCCATGCGCATAAACATGGCCTGAATATTGGCGGGTGGAATGCGATGAAAGGCGCGGGTTTGTAGGATTTGCGTCATCCAGTCGGCGCTGGTGGTGTTGACCCAAGTAGGGTTGTCCGCTTGCAGTTCTTCTACTTGATAGCTGCCGGTCTGATCCCAAGTGAGCATGATGTCCAACAGATCGCTGTCGATGCGCAGATAATGCACATCGCTTTTAGCCCGCGCAGAGAGGGTTCTCGGTTGAGTGTGGCCAATGGCGTGTTTGGAGGCGTCGGTGCCACCTTTTACGCTGGAGACCACATCGTGATCCGAGAGCAATTCCACTTTTCCTGACAGCAAATAGATGTGCTGTTTGTCGTTGTCACCGGCTTTGAACAGGAATTGGCCTGAGCGCAGCTTTTCCGTTTTTGCTTTGCTGGCCAATTCGTTAAGGCTTTCAGGCCGTAACGCATTTAACGGTATCAGGGTGGTGAGAAGCCGTTTATTAACAGGATTGCCCATAATGCAATTTGATCCATAGATCCAAGAGCGACTCCAGACGGGTCGAGAAGGGTCTAAAAGGTACCGGTTGCGTCAGCAGAAAGCAACCAAACTGGCGTTTTAACTCGCATTTAATTTCACATTAGCCTCTGGAGTGAGGCGTAACAGCTGTCCGACTCTGGGCTGTTGACCGTAATCGAGTCGATTCCAGCGGCGTAGGTCGGCGATTTTTAGTTGAAAACGTCTGGCGATGAAAAACAGAGACTCGTTTTTTTTAACGCGGTAGTGATTGTTTTGATTAGATTTTACTCTTAACGGGGGGGTGTGGTTTCGCTGTCTCTGTTTGAGATTGGCGATAAAAATATTGGCCTGTTCCATTGGCAGTAGCAGATACTGAACCCCCTTAGGAGCGGTGATGCCTTGCTTAAAAGCGGGGTTGAGGTGTGTTGTTTCTGCTTCCGAAAGCTCGGAGAGTTTGGCGGCGGTTTTAAGGCTGATTTGGGTGCTTAAATTGACTTTGGCTAGTTGTGGGTGGTTTGGAATCAAGGGGAGGTTGACTCGGTAGCGTTTGGGGTTGCGAATAACTTCACGAACCGCCAGCAGTTTGGGCACATAACGTCGGCTCTCTGAGCGCAAATCAAGGCTCCAAAAATCGGTGGCTTTGCCCAGACGGCGATTTTTTTCGATGGCCTTGAATACCATCGTGGGGCCGCCGTTGTAGGCGGCGATGGCCAGTAGCCAGTCGCCGTTGAATTGTTTGCCTAAGTCGTCGAGCAGATTAATAGCCGCCAGAGTTGAGGCGTAAATGTCGCGGCGGCCGTCGTACCAGTGATCTTGACGCAGGTTGTACAGGCGGCCGGTGGAGGGGATGAATTGCCAAATACCGGCAGCCTTGCTGCTGGAGTGTGCCATCGGTTTAAAAGCGCTTTCAATGATGGGTATGAAAGCCAATTCGGTGGGCAGTCCTCGTTGCTCTAGGCTATCAACGATAAAATAGAGAAACGGTTCGGCACGTTGGGCGACGTTTTCAAAAAAATTCTCCAGCGAGAGAAAGTGACGCATCTGGGGGCGAAAACGCTGTTGGTGCGTGACGGGCAACTGAAAGCCGTCTCGAATGCGTTGCCAAAGGTCGTGATGGTTGTTGCTTTGGTATGCTACAGCACTTTTTTGTTGACTCTGTGTTGCCGGTGGTAGAGTGAGATTTCTGGCGCTGCTGGCTTGTAATGAAGCTGTTTTGCTGGCATGTTGCACACAGCCAGACAGAGTGCTTAAAAGCAGCGCGAACAGCAATAAAAATAAGGGGTTGTGACGTTTGTCCATAGGTCCTTGTCTGCCTAACGGCGCTGAGTGATTGTCCATTTTGAGATTGTCCAAACTATACGGATGGCTGGCTGAAACTGCAATTTTTAAACAGCTGCTTTTGATTTTTAAAAGGGTGTTTTGATGTCGGATTTTGTTGCTTTAATGGTGCAGTTACGCAGATGGTATGCCAAACCCTTGGGGCAGCAATTTGCATTGGCGCTGCAACAGCAGTCGGATCTGCTGTTGTCTGAGACCTTTGGCCATCACGCCTTTCAATTGGGTGACTTGAGTGACTCGCTTGATTTGCTCAGAAAAACCGGTCATTACCATCGTGCTTTGTTGGATGGGGGCAGCGTGAATGCGCAGCTGTTGGGGGATGTGCAGCAATTGCCACTTAGAACAGACTCGGTGGATCTGCTGGTGCTGGCGCACAGTCTGGATTTTTGTCACGATCCGCATCAACTGCTGCGTGAGGTTGATCGGGTCTTGGTGGATGGCGGTTATCTGTTGGTGATTGGCTTTAATCCTTGGAGTCTTTGGGGGTTGTTGCGCTACCCACTGCGCTGGCGGGAATCGGTGCCGTGGTCGGGGCATTTTTACAGTATGAGGCGGGTGGGTGATTGGTTGTCACTGTTGCAATTTCAAACCTTGCATCGTCGCAGCATCCTGTTTCGCCCCCCATTTTCGCAGCCCAAATTGTTGCGCTGGCTGGCACCGCTGGAGACGTTGCGTCGCTTGTTCCCCACCTTGGGTGGGGGGTATTTGTTGTTGGCGCGCAAACAGACGGTTCCCATGACCTTGATTCGTCCTCGTTGGCGAGCGGAAATATTAATGCCTGCCCCGTTGGTGGGGCAGACACAGAGGAGTTCGGAGCGTGAGTGAGAGCAGTGAGTTGATCGAAATTTTTACCGATGGTGCGTGTCGAGGCAATCCAGGCCCTGGTGGTTGGGGTGTGTTGTTGCGTTACCAAGGTCAAGAAAAGGAGCTGAAGGGCGGCGAGCGGGAGACGACCAATAATCGCATGGAGTTGATGGCGGCGATTCAAGGCCTTGAGAGCCTGAAGAGGGCGGGGGTGGTGACATTAACCACCGATTCTCAATACGTCAGAAAAGGCATCAGTGAATGGATTCACAACTGGAAAAAACGCAACTGGATGACCGCCGCGCGCAAGCCGGTGAAAAACGCCGATCTCTGGCAACGATTGGAAAAGGCCGCTGCGCCACATCAAGTGGAGTGGAAGTGGGTTAAGGGTCACAGCGGTCACATTGAAAATGAGCGTGTTGATCAGTTGGCCAACGACGGTCTGGATGAGTTGGAGGATTAGATCATGCGTCAAATTGTGTTGGATACAGAGACCACAGGTCTGGATCCCAAGTCGGGGCATCGCATTATTGAGATCGGTTGTGTGGAGTTGCTCAATCGGCGTTTGACTGGCAATCATTACCATCAATACATCAACCCGCAGCGCGAAGTGGATGCCGGGGCGATGGCGGTGCATGGCATCAGTAATGAGTTTTTGGCCGATAAACCGACCTTTTCTGAGGTTGTTCAGCCCTTTTTTGATTATATCAAGGGAGCTGAATTGATCATTCATAATGCGCCGTTTGATGTCGGCTTTATCAACCATGAGTTTGTCTTGCATGGTTCACGTTTCCCCGCCATTGACAGTGCTGGGATTTGTACAATCCTTGATACCTTGAAGATGGCGCGTAAACGCCATCCTGGGCAGCGCAACAGTTTGGATGCGCTCTGCAAACGCTACGGGGTGGACAACACTCAACGCGATCTGCATGGGGCGTTGCTGGATTCCGAGATTTTGGCCGATGTCTATTTGGCCATGACCGGCGGTCAGGTGAGCCTCAGTTTTACGGACTTACACAGTGCCGATGAGGCTGATGGCCGAGTTCAAGTGGTGCATCAAGTGACACCGGTGATCAAAGCCAGTGAATCGGAGTTGGAGGCGCACGAAACAATGCTGGAGACAATTCAGCAAGAGTGTGGTGGCGAGCCTTTGTGGAAGCAGTGAACAGCAGCAGAGAAACACGGCGCTTACGCTTTCGCGTGTTGTTGAAGCTGATGGCTGGCGGTGGTTTGTTGATGTTGTTGTGGGTGCTGTTTTCTGCTGCTTTTCAGCGCCCCGATGTGCCTCGCATGACCACTTTATGGGTGGATTTGCATGAATTAGCGGTGGGTGAGGCGATGTTTGTCCAGTGGCAGCAGCACCGTGTGCTGATTTTGCATCGTACCGCAGAGATGCGGGCTGTTTTAGAGCGTGAGAGGACGGGGGATTATTCGGTGCTGTTTGCCATTGGAGCATTGAACTGCCCGCTGCGTTACCAAGCGGCGGATGGCAGCTTTTTTTTAGGCCAGCTGTGGTTGGGTGGTTTTATTGATCTCTGTGATGGCTCGCGTTATGACGTGGCTGGCAGAGTGTTGCCAAATCAAGCGGCTGGGGAGGATGTGCGTGTGCCTGTTTATCGTTTGGAAAACGCTGGTCTGTTGCTGGGAGCTGAGGCTCAGTAGTGTGGTGGTGGCGGCTCTTCACCAGAGGGAGTGATCTCACTGTTGGCGAGGTTTTTTAATTGGTTGTGCAGCAGTCGCAGCTGTTGTTCCAGCTGACTGAGGCGCTGTTCATGGCTGGTGATGACGTGGTTGAGTTCATCAATGGTCTGTTCTTGGAGGGTGAGCTTGATTTCCAGCTCATCAATGCGTTGGTTCATAGGCTTCTCAAGGGGTGACGAGGTTGCGTGGGCTGCCCTGTAAAAAGGCTTCGATGTTCTCTAGCAGTTGTTGCAATAGCCGTTGGCGAGATTCGACACTGGCCCAGGCAATGTGTGGGGTTAAGATTAGGTTAGGGATGTTTTTTTGCAGCAGAGGGTTGTTGCTCTGCGGTGGTTCTTGGTTTAGTACGTCAATAACCGCGCCTGCCAATGCGCCCTGTTTTAGCGCTGTTGCCAGCGCTTCTTCATCGGCGATGCCACCACGAGCGGTGTTGATTAAGATTGCGCTGGGTTTCATCAGTGCCAGTTCATGCTGGCCTATGAGGTTTGCCGTGGTCGTCGTGAGAGGGCAGTGCAGGCTGAGTACGTCTACCTGTGGCAGCAATTCGAGCAGTGGCAACCGCCCTGCTTTTGGCTTGGATCCCCCAACTCGCTGAGCCAGTAAGATCTTCATGCCGAAAGCGCTGGCTACTTGTGCCACCGCTCTGCCCAAGGTGCCGTAACCGACAATGCCGAGGGTTTTGCCACTGAGTTCATAAATGGGCTGTTCAAACAGGCAGAAAAAAGGGCTCTGTTGCCATTTTCCTTCTTGCACCGCGTGTTGGTGTGCAGCTTGTTGTGTGGTCAGGGAGAGCAGTCCGGCAAAAACGTGTTGTACCACCGAGGCGGTGCTGTAATCGTGGACGTTGCAAACAACGATTCCTAATTCGGCGGCGGCTTGGAGATCGATGTTATTGCAGCCGGTGGCGGCGATGCAGATCAGCTTAAGCTGTTTGGCCTGTTGCAAGGTGGTGCGGGTGAGCGCTACTTTATTGCTGATGACAATCTCGGCATGTTGGATCCGCGCGGCACACTCTGCTGCTGAGGTGTGGGCAAACATTTGCCAGTTGAGTGGCAGAGGGGTAAAGAGATCAAAGTTGAGTTGTGGGCCGAGAGAATCTTGATCTAACAGGACGGCAGTGAATTTTTTCAACGACTTACCTGATTTGGAAGTTGCGGCGAATGTCGCGCAAAATAATAAACACAACGGGCCAGAGCAGCATGCCAACGAGGGACGGTGAGAAGTAGAGCCAGAGGTTCTCTACGGAGCGCCCGACGATGCCATCCACCCAGAGTACTAAAAGCTGTTTGAACAGCAGTAAGAAGGCGATAAAGATAGCCTGCTGGAAAAAACTGGAGGCACGGATTTGGCGATGCATGCGCAGCACGATGTAGAGGATTGGGCAGAGGCTAAAAGCGTGCTGTCCCAATAAGGTGCCTTGAGAGATGTCTAGGAGTAAGGCAAATAAACAGGCCAAACCAAGCCCAAAACGGTTTGGAATGGCCATGCCCCAATAGAGAACCACCAAGCTTAACCAGTCGGGGCGGAAAGGTTGTAGGTACGGAGGTAGCGGCATAATCACTAAGATTAAGGCGATGCTGAGACTGAAGGGGATTATCCAGTAATTTTGACAGCGGCTGTTCATGGCGATGATTCGGCTGTGAGTTTGGCTTTTTCCCATACCAACAGCACCTCACGACTGCGTCCAACATGGGCACTCGGAGTGGCGTAGGCTTCGACAAAATCACGTCCAGGGTAGTGTTTGACCGAGCTGACCACGCCAACGGGGTAGTTGACTGGGAAAGTACCTCCTAAGCCGGAGCTGATAATACGATCACCAACCCGAATGTCGGCACTATTAGAAATATAAAGCAATTCTAGACTGTTGGTTTTGCCGGTACCCGCGACAATGGTGCGCAGGCCGTTGCGGTTGAGCTGAGCGGGCAGAGAGTGGCTCAAGTCGGTTAACAACAGAGCTTCCGATGAGTAGGGGTAAGCGTGGATAATTTGGCCAATAATGCCATGAGCATCGATCAAGGGCTGGCCTTCGTAGGCGTTGTCGGTGCTGCCTTTGTTGATCAGCACTTGCTGTCGATAGGGATCCATATCCACCGCCAACATTTCTGCGATTAAGACGTTTTCACCGACCTTGAAAGAGGCGTGCAGCAGTTCGCGTAAACGGGCATTTTCGCTGTCGATGATCTCCAGTTTTTGCAGCTGTGCTTGTAGCAGGAGTTGCTGTTGTTTCAGTTGTCGGTTTTCGTACAGCAGTTGGGTATGACTACTGAAAATCTCGGAGCTCCAGTTGGCCAGGCGTGAGGGTAGGTTCACTAGGTATTGCAGTGGGTAGAGGGCTTGACTGAGGCTGCTGCGAACTTCTTGTAGATGTTGTTGGCGATGGTCGATGAACATGGACGCCACTGCCAGAGCCATAAAAAAAAACAGGCGTAGATTGAGTGCCGTATTTTTTTGGAAGAGTGGACGCATGTGTTAGTCGAATGTTGATAAAGGGTGAACAACCCTAAGCCTACTTTTGGCAGGTTCAGAGTCTGATGTTGGGCAGCTTACTCTACAGATAGAAATTCATCGCCGTGTTCATCGATCAGTTCTAAAACGCGACCCCCACCACGGGTGACACACGTCAGAGGGTCTTCGGCAATGACGATGGGCAGGCCTGTCTCTTCCATTAGGAGTCGATCCAAATCCCGTAACAACGCGCCGCCACCGGTGAGGACGATGCCACGCTCGGCAACATCAGATCCCAGTTCTGGAGGGGTCTGTTCCAGCGCGGTTTTGACCGCACTGACGATGCCATAAAGTGGCTCTTGCAGGGATTCTAAAATTTCATTGCTGTTGATGGTGATGCTGCGTGGCACCCCTTCCGAGAGGTTGCGGCCTTTGACGTCCATTTCCAGTAGCTCTTTGCCAGGGTAGGCGGAGCCGATTTCATGTTTGATTCTTTCGGCGGTGGCTTCGCCGATCAGAACGCCGTAGTTGCGGCGTATGTAATTGAGAATCGAGTCGTTGAAACGATCACCACCGATGCGCACCGAAGCGGAATAGACGATGCCATTTAGGGACATCACTGCGACTTCGGAGGTGCCGCCACCAATGTCGAGTACCATGGAACCACAGGCTTCATCCACCGGCATACCGGCACCGATGGCAGCGGCCATGGGTTCTTCAATCAGATAGACGCTGCGCGCACCGGCACCGATGGCAGACTCACGAATCGCACGCCGTTCGACTTGGGTTGCTCCACAGGGAACGCAGACCAAGACCCGTGGGCTGGGACGCAGAATACGGGTGTCGTGGACTTTGCGAATAAAATGCTGCAACATTTTTTCGGTGATGTGAAAATCTGCGATGACACCGTCGCGCATGGGACGAATGGCGGTGATGTTTTGCGGTGTTCGGCCAATCATCTTTTTGGCTTCTTCGCCATAGGCCTGGATCGACTTGGTACCGCCAGGCCCACTTTGACGAATGGAGACCACGGAAGGTTCGTTGAGGACGATGCCCTTGCCGCGTACGTAGATGAGAGTATTGGCTGTGCCTAAATCGATTGAGAGGTCGGTGGAAAAGAGACCTCGAATACGGTTAAACATGATTGATGGCGTTCCACTTGTAAGGTGCAGTTGATGATATTAACGGCTGATTCAGTAACGATGGAGCAAGTTTTGTGCTCACATCGTGAATGGGCAGCAAGTATAGCGGAATCTTACCGTCGTGTACGTTGCAAAATGTGACCTTAAGTCAGTTATGGCTTAATTAAGACGATATTTTTTAAGCCAAAACAGCTTTGCTGTCTTGTTTGTTGATGTGATGTCAATTTTTTAGGATCGTTTAGTATGTAGGGTAACGATAGTTAGGGTGTTGATATTAATTAAATTCTTTAGTTGCGGCTGTGAGAGTTTTTTTAGGTTGAGTGTGTTGCTCACTGACGATACGTTACCTATCCTGATAGCCTGCTTGGCATTTTGAGAGTGTGAGTTCTGCCCATGTATCGTGATATTTCGGTGGTTGTATTGTGTTTGGCAACGATGCTGTTTTTTCCATCGCTGTCCGTTGCGGAGTTGAACGTGAGGGATGAGCCGATTCGGCCACTGCCTTTGAGCAGCAATGAGGATCCAGCTAAAGTGGCATTGGGTCAGGTGTTGTTTCAAGATAAACGTCTTTCAGAAAATGGCCGGATTAGCTGTTCCAGCTGTCACTTGTTGGACTATTACGGTATGGATAGGGTGGAGTTCTCTACTGGCGCGAATGAGCAGCTTGCAGAGATTAAAACGCCAACGGTGATTAACAGTCGTTTCAGCTTTCGCCAGTTTTGGAATGGACGGGTGGTGACCTTATCTGAGCAGATTGAAGTTACGGTGGAGAGTCGCCATGAATTAAATTCTAGCTGGCCGAAGTTGCTTGCTAAACTGCGTCAAGACAGGCATTTAAGGCAGCAGTTTGAGCAGATTTATGAGCAGGGTTTGAACAAAAATTCTGTGGTGGATGCGCTGGTTACGTTTGAGCGTACTTTGATCAGCACAAATGCGCCCTTTGACCGTTGGCTGCGAGGCGAAGAGGGAGTGCTTTCAAAAAAGGCATTACGAGGCTACAAGCTGTTTAAATCCTATGGTTGTATCAGTTGTCATCAGGGGCAAAATGTGGGTGGTAATATGTTTGCCCGTATGGGGGCAATGGGTAACTATTTTGTGGATCGTAACGATGATATGACGTTGGCGGATTTAGGGCTTTTTTCCCTTACCGACAATGAGGATGATAAACACGTGTTTAAAATTCCGAGTTTGCGGTTGGCGGCCTTGAATCGTTATTTTTTTCACGATGCCAGTGTTGACTCTTTGCAGGAGGCGATTAAAGTTATGGGTAAATATCAGTTGGGTCGAGAACTGCCTGAAAAAGACGTTGTATTAATTGCTGAATTTTTGCAGTCATTGGTGGGTGATTTGCCCCCTATTTTTGAAAAACCAACAGCTTCCTCGAAGTGATGAGTTTCCAATAAAATGATAGTTGAGTTTTTTTCAAAGCAGTGGCATCTTAAGTTGCTTTGGCTGTTGGTTTTTGTGGTGTTTATTTTAGGCTTGTTGCTTTGGAGCCGTGATGTGGATGTCAATGTACACAACCAGCGCTTGGAATTGCTTTCAGAAGTCAAGAGTCTAGAAGCTCGTTTGGATCAAGGTGTGTTGAAGGTTGCTTCTTTGAGTTTGGTGCAATACGACTCCTTGTTGGAGGTCACACATGGATTGTATGACATGATTCGACAATTTTCCGCCATTGATAACGGTTTTCGCCATCGTACTAATCGAGTTGTGGCGCGTTATGTGAGCCGTTATAGCGCTGATCTGGGTGAGAAGATTTGGTTATTAGAACGGATCAAATCAAGAGCGGCTTTGGTGCGTAACGGTTTACACTACTTGACCCTGGTCACGACCGAATTGGCACAACTAAGAGAGCCTAAGGCAGAGCAAATTGTGGGGGTTTTAGATGAACTTTACCGTTACACTATTTTCCCTGATAACGTTCGATTTACTGTTTTGCAGCGTAAGCTGGTAGCACTGAAAAAAGTACGTGTGCGTTCTGCCAAACAACAAAAATTGATGGATAATGCGTTGTTTCATATGTCCTCAATTTTAACCAGTTTAAAAATATTGGCGGCCTTGCAAAATCGTTATTCGGCGGTGCAGAGTGGTGGTGATTTTGAAAGTCTACGTCTTGCTTATCGTCATTTTTACAGTGCCAGTCAGCAACGGTCGGAACAGTTCGGTTATGTACTCTGGTTTTGTATTTTAATTTTATTGTGGGGTGTGACCCGTTTGGTTGCACAGTTGGGACGTTCTGAAGCGCATTTGCAACAGGCGTTGACGCGTCTGCGTGATGCTTTGAATAGCTTGCCCGAAGCGTTTGCTTTGTTTGATAAAGATCAGCGCTTGGTGTTAAAAAATCGAAAATGGTTGGAATTTTATCCGTGGCATAAGGCGCTCTTGGTTGATGGCGAATCAAGGATAACTTTGAGTCAGTTGGAGCTGGAGAATGAAAGCCAATTGCATAAACTGGCTCTTGATCCGTTAAATAAAAACTCAGATTTGAGTCAACAGAGTCATTGTGAACGTCTGCATGACGGTCGTTACTTGCTGGCCAGCAGCAGTGTGACAACGGCAGGTGAGTTGGCGTGTGTGCGGGTGGATGTCACTGCCAGTAAACGCCTTGAAACCGAATTGAAAAAATTGAGTTTAGCTACTGAGCAGAGCCCCATTTCCATAGTGATTACCGATACACGCGGTTTTGTTGAGTATGTGAACCCTCATTTTGAGCAGACCTCGGGATATGCTTTTGCTGATATCGTTGGGCAAAATTTTAGCTTGATGCAGATTGAAGGCAAGTCTAAAGCAGAGTGTGTGCAGCTTTGGAAGACCGTCACGGCCGGTAAAACCTGGCAGGGTGAGGTTAATAGCATTCGCAAAGACGGTTCACTCTATTGGGAAAGTATTATGGTCTCGTCGCTGCGGGACGATGAGGGTGAAGTGAGTCATTTCATCGCTTTGAAAGAGGATATCAGCCTGCGCAAACAAGCTCAGGAGCAGGTGTTATATCAGGCTCAATACGATGCTTTGACCGGTTTACCCAATCGGAGTTTGATGCTGGATCGTCTTAAACAATCGACTCTGGTTGCCAAACGCGAACATTGGTTGATGGCACTGTTGTTTTTGGATTTGGATAATTTTAAAGCCGTTAATGATACCTTGGGGCATAAAGCGGGTGATAAGCTGTTACAAATGGTTGCAAAACGCTTGCAAGAGTCTGTGCGTGCGATGGATATGGTGGCTCGTTTGGGCGGTGATGAGTTTGTGGTGTTATTGCAGGACATTCACGATGCAGAAAATGCGGCGGTGATTTCGGAAAAAATAATTTCTTCTTTGGCAGAGCCCTTTAAAATTAAAAATCGTGATATTTATATTGGTTGCAGTGTCGGCATCAGTCTATTTCCTGAAGACAGTTTGGGTGCAGATCAACTGTTGCAATACGCTGATATGGCCATGTATCGAGCCAAAGAGATGGGGCGTAATAATTTCCAATTTTTTACGGCCAGTATGCAAGAAAAAGTCAATCGTAATATGGAGCTGGAGCACGATTTACGGGTGGCATTAGAGACGGATCAATTGCAGCTTTATTATCAACCGATTATGAATGTCGATGGTGATAAAATGAAAAGCGCGGAAGTGTTGGTGCGTTGGTTACACCCCAAATACGGTTTAATGTTGCCGGATGAATTTATTCCGTTGTCTGAAGAGAGTGGTTTGATTACTCCACTCGGATTTTGGGTGTTGGAGCAAGCCTGTCAGCAACTGGGTGTTTGGAAACGTGAGGGTAAGATCATTACTTTGTCGGTTAATGTTTCTAGTCGTCAAAGTCCTGAAAGCATCAATTATAAAGTGATTCAGGCATTGCTATTGGAACATAATGTAGCAGCAGAAAACTTGGTATTGGAAATTACCGAAAGTCTCTTTTTGAGTGACAGTAAAGAGGTGATTCAGTGGTTGACGGAGATCAAAGGTTTGGGGGTTCAACTCTCTATTGATGATTTTGGTACCGGTTATTCATCCTTGAGTTATCTGAAACGATTCCCACTGGATATTTTGAAAGTGGATCGAGATTTTATTAAAAATTTGCCTGATGATCAGCATTTGGTGAAAGCCATTTTAGTGATGGCAAAAAGTTTGGGTTTGCGGGTGGTGGCCGAAGGGGTTGAAACCCTGCAACAGCAGCAGTTTTTGCAGCAATTGCAGTGTGAATGTTTGCAAGGTAATCTGTTTTCAAAACCGCTGCCTGTGGATCAATTTGAGCAGAATTTTCTGCGTGATTGAGCCACTTTTTTGTCAGGTTGCTAAGAGTGTCTTAGCCCGTTAGCCGTTAAAATATTCCCGTGTGCCACGTTCTTGAATCGCGCCTGCAATGCGCTCTACTCCGTGCAGATAAGCCGCTGTGCGTAGGGTGCATTGTTCTTTTTCCGCTCGTTTGAAGATGTGTTCTGCTTCGCGGCGCATAAATTTTGCCAGCCGTTCGTTGACTTCATCTTCCTCCCAGTAAAGCCCTGAACGGTTTTGCACCCACTCAAAATAGCTCACCGTCACCCCTCCCGCGTTGGCCAACACATCGGGCAACACGGTGATGTCATGATTGTTTAAAATGGCATCCGCTTGCGAAGTGATTGGACCGTTGGCGATTTCCAAAATGGTTTTGGCCTGAATGCGGTCGGCGTTGTCGATGGTGATGACGTTTTCCAGCGCCGCCAGTACCAGCACATCCACTTCCATGGTGACCAACTCTTCGTTACTGAGGGTCTCAAAGTCGCCGGTCTCGCAGACGGATGTGTCGCAGTAGATCGCTTTCAGCTCTTGATATTGGCGTTTGTGATCCATGACGCTGCCAGGGTGCAGGCCGCGTTGGGTGTGAATGGCACCTTTTGAGTCGGAGATGGCGATGATTTTATAGCCCTTCTCAAAGGCCAGGCGAGCGAAGTGATAGCCCGCATTGCCAAAACCCTGAATGGCAACGGTGGTCTCCTTGGGGTTGATGCCTTGTCTCTCCGCCCACTGATCGAGAATGTGCAGAGCGCCGCGACCGGTGGCGGCTTCACGCCCCAATGAACCGTTGAGATGCACTGGTTTGCCGGTGATGACGGCAGGCAGTTGTTCACGGCGAATGGTGGAATATTCGTCTGCCATCCAACCCATAATGGTGCTGTTGGTGTAGACATCGGGGGCGGGAATGTCTCGTTTCGGGCCGATAATGTCAGCGATGGCACGCACATAACCCCGTGACAGACGTTCCACCTCCAGCCGTGAGAGGTGTTTAGGGTTGACCACCACGCCACCTTTTGCGCCGCCAAAGGGCAGCCCCATAATGGCGCATTTGATCGTCATCCAGAAACTCAGCGAGGTGACTTCATCCAGGGTGACATCGGGGTGAAAACGGATGCCGCCTTTGGTGGGGCCACGGGTGTCATCGAACTGGACGCGGTGGCCGGTGAAGACTTTCAGGCTGCCATCGTCCATACGCACGGGGATGCTGACGGTGAGGGAGCGTTTTGGGTGAGCGAGGCGTTCACGCACGTCGTCGGGTAGGTCGATGCGGCTGAAAACTTCGGTGAGTCGGGATTGGGCGTCATCAAAAATGGAATCCATCGGGGGTGTTCCTTGGTTGGGGTCGGGTCTTTAAAAGCATAAGAGAAGATCGGCTTCCACACTGTGAGCTTGATCCCTTTTTGATGCAGGAGTTGCACCCGTTTGGCGGGTTTTTGGTTTACCAACGCAAGCTGGCACGCAGTTGATAACCTCCACCCACAACCGGCAGGGCATTGAGGGTCACTTTGCCCAAGCGAGGGGTGACAAAAATACGGTTGTCGATCAGCGCCAAAGCCGCTCCGGCGATAACATCTTCCACATAATGTTTTTTCGCATCAACGCGGCTCCAAGCCACAAAGGTGGCACCCAGATAGGCGGGTGCGCCCCATTTCCAACCGTAGCGGGTCTGGATAAAACTGGCTCCAGCAAAGGCGGCTGAGCTGTGACCGGAGGGGAAGGAGTATTGGCCACCGTTGGGACGCTCTTTATTGACCACCACTTTGACGATGCTGGTGATGGCGGCGGTGGTGAAGGCGGATTTCAGCAGTTGAATACGCCCTTCAGCGTCGTTATTCGCGTAGCTCATGGCCAAACCCGTTAGTGGCAGCGCCAACATCACCACATCCCCTGCGCGTTCGGTGTCGGAGGTGCCACTGGAGATAATGGCAGCGTTGCTGGAAGAGGCCGCGAGCAGCAGGGTGAATAGAAATAATGTTCTGATAAAAGCGTACATGGTGGTTGAGGTTTCCGAGTTTGTCGTGGGAAAAGGAATATAAGAGGATTATAATCCTCTTTTTTTGTTGGGTCTTTCTATGGCAACGCTGCGCCTGATTCTACCTGGATTGCTGGATTCCTTAAACGATTACGGCTTGGATGCGACGTTTTTGCCAGCGCTGCTCTGTTTGCGTCGGTTGCTGGGGCGCGCACGATCAGAGCCTTATGCCGAACCCTCCTTTCGAGCCGCTCTGTTGCAGAGTTTGCCCAGTGAGCAGCCTATCTCCTCCAGCTCGGCGGCCTTGAGTTATTTGTCTGACAGTGGTCGTGCGCCTGTAGGGGTCTGTTTTCGTCTCGACCCGGTGCATCTGAAAGTGGATCGGGATCACGCCCGTCTGGTGAGCGGTGAGAACTTGCCCTTGGAAGGCTATGAAGCCGAGGCACTGATTGACTGCTTTAACCAACATTTCAGCGAAGACGGTTTGAAATTGGAGTGCTTCCATCCGCAGCGTTGGTACCTCTGTTTGCCCGAAAACCCTGGCATTGAGTGTCGTGATTTGGATGAGGTGGCGGGGCGCAGTGTCGAGCCGTTTGCACCCACGGGAAGCTGGGCGCGTCAGTGGCAGAGTTGGTTGACCGAAGCACAGATGCTCTTTTTTGCCCACTCGGTCAATGAGCAGCGTGACGTACGCGGTCTGTTGGCGGTGAATAGCCTGTGGCTTTGGGGTGGAGATTGTCTGCCCAGTACCACTTTGAGTGAAAATAATCTAACCTTGTTTGGTGAGCATGATTTTCTGCGCGGTGCGGCGCGTCATTTTCAGTTGCCGCTGGTGGCGGAGTTCAATCTTGCCACTGCGCAGCAAGCGTTGGCTACAGAGGGATCAGCCGATCTGATCGTGCTGGACAGTTCGGCTTACGAGCTGTTGATTAACGGTGATCTGGAGGGTTGGCAACGTCAGATTATGGTGCTGGAGTTGTACCTGCAATTGGCTGAGACCTTGCTGCGAACCAAGCAGATTGCCGAATTGGAGCTTGTGCCACTGAACGGTCGGATTTATCGCCTCGGTCGTTGGGATTTGCTGAAGTTTTGGGCAACGCGGCCTTCGTTGCAATCGCTCTTTTTCCCTGCTGAAACAAAGTGAGTTTCTCTATGTCCTCCTCTCCCAGCGTCTGCCGCCGTCCTCTGCCGAACTCACTGCCCGATTTGGGCTTGCCGCCGCTGTTGAGTCGAGTCTTGGCGGCGCGTGAGATCAGCTCTGTGGATCAATTGGATCTGTCGTTGAAGCAACTGTTGCCGCCTTCCAGTTTGGGTGGCATTAGTACGGCGGTGGCGCTGCTGGTGACGGCGTTGCGGGAGAAACAGCGTATTTTGATTGTCGGCGATTTTGATGCCGATGGTGCCACCAGCAGCGCCTTGGCGGTGGCGGCTCTACGGGCGATGGGGGCGGTGTCGGTGGACTTTCTGGTGCCGAATCGGTTTGAGTTTGGTTATGGGTTGACCCCTGAGATTGTGGCGGTGGCAGCGGCGAGCAAGCCGGATCTGCTGATTACGGTGGACAACGGTGTTTCTAGCATCGAAGGGGTTGATGCGGCTCAAAAGTTGGGGATTAAAGTTTTGGTGACGGATCATCATCTGCCCGGTGAGCATCTGCCAAAGGCTGACGCGATGGTGAACCCAAATCTGCATAACGATCCGTTTGCCAGTAAAAATTTGGCTGGTGTGGGAGTGGTGTTTTATCTGCTGATGGCGCTGCGAGCGGAACTGCGTCAGCTTGATTGGTTTGCGGAGCAGAACATTCCCGAACCGAATCTGGCCAGTTACTTGGATCTGGTGGCGCTGGGGACGGTGGCGGATCTGGTGCCACTGGATCACAACAACCGTATTTTGGTGCAGCAGGGTTTGCAGCGCATTCGCAGCGGTTTTTGTCGTCCTGGGATTCGCGCCTTGATCGAGGTCAGTGGTCGCAGTGCGGAGCGTTTTGTCAGCAGTGATTTTGCCTTTGCCTTGGGGCCAAGGATCAACGCGGCGGGGCGCATTGATGATATGTCGGTGGGGATCAACTGTCTGTTGAGTGACGATCCCGATGAGGCGTTGGCGCTGGCGCAGCAGTTGGACAGCTTGAACCGTGAGCGACGTGCCATTGAAGCGGAGATGCAGCAAGAAGCCGAGGAGGTGTTGGAGAGTCTGCGTGGCTTGGAGAAAAAAATGAGTTTGCCCTTGGGTCTCTGCCTGTTTCAACCGCACTGGCATCAAGGGGTGATCGGCATTGTTGCGGGCAGGGTTAAGGATCGGCTGCATCGGCCAGTGATTGTGTTTGCCGCGCAAGAGGTGGGGGGCGAGGTGATCAAAGGTTCGGCGCGTTCGATCCCTGGGGTGCACATTCGTGATGTGCTGGCGGCGGTGGCCAGCGCCCATCCTAAGATGATTTTGGCTTTTGGCGGCCATGCGATGGCGGCGGGTCTGAGTTTGAGTCAGAAAAACTTGGCATCATTCAGGCAAGCTTTTGAGCAGCAGGTGAATCTCGCTCTGGAAGGGCGGTTGCCAGATCAAGAGATTTTTACCGACGGGGTGTTGCAAGCCGAGGAGTTGACGTTGGAGTTTGCCCAGCAGTTGCGTGATTTGATGCCTTGGGGGCAGGGGTTTCCTCAGCCGAGTTTTTCGGGACGTTTTGAGTTGCTGGAGGCGCGGCGGGTGGGCGGCAAACATTGGAAAATGCAGTTGCAAGCAGAGGGGGAATTTACTCTTGTGGATGCGATTTTATTTAATTATAAAGCGGAGCTGGCGCTCAAGGATGGGGCATTTTTGGATCTGGTGTATCAATTGGATGTGAATTGGTTTCGAGGCAAAAAGTCGCTGCAATTGCTGGTGGAAACGGTACTGTAATGGAATGAGTATGACCAAAGTTATTAACTTAAAGTTGTTTGAGCAGGGAGCTAGAATAAAGAAAGCGCCAGCGGGGGATGTCGATATTTACAATATGGCGACCTTCCCAGGAGAAAATCCGCAGCCGGTGTGGCGTATCGCCACCGACGGCACGGTGCTCTTCACCAATAAAAAGGCGGAAGAACTCTCTTACGGTTTGAAGGGTGTTTTTACCCATCCCGTTTGGTTGCGGACGTTGCGTGAGGTGATCAAGAGTCAGAAAGACTGTGAGGCAGAAATTGATCTGCAAGGCACTTGGTTTCGTTGCATGTTTGTGGCGGTCAATCACGCCTATGTGAACATTTATGGCGCGGATGTGACTGCGAGGGTGATGGCAAAGTTGGCGCTGCAACAGGCCAATGTTTTGCTGGAGGCGCGGGTGGCGAAACGAACCAACGAACTGGCGGAGAGCAACGGTAAGTTGTTGGAGGAAATTGCCGCGCATAAGCAGTCCGAAGAGAAGTTGCGTCAACTCTCCTATCAAGATGAACTGACGGGGTTGGGTAATCGGCGTTACATTGCGGATCGTTTGGAGCAGACAATTTTACTTTCAGCCCGTCAACAAGAGCGTTTTGCGCTCTTTTTTTTGGACTTGGATCATTTCAAACAGATCAATGACAGCTTGGGGCATGATGCGGGGGATGACCTGCTCAAGCAGGTGGCGAAGCGTTTGCAGAGTGCGGTGCGTGCCAGTGATTTGGTGGCACGTCTGGGTGGCGATGAGTTTGCCATTATGTTGGAAGGCATTAACAGCGAAGCGGAGGTGATTAAAGTTGCCCAAGGGGTGATATCTACCTTTCATCACGCTTTTTACTTGGGTGGTGAGTCGCACCATATTTATTGCAGTTTGGGAATCAGCTTGTTTCCCGATCACGCTCGCACCGCTTCCGAATTGTTTAAGTGTGCTGACATTGCGCTTTATAAAGCCAAAGAGATTCGTGACAGCTACAGCATCTATCAAGATGAGGTCTCTTCTGAGTTGGTGCACCTGCATCGTCTCAGTCACGATCTGCACGGGGCCTTGGAAAAAGGTGAGCTGCGTCTGCTCTATCAACCCAAAGTGGATTTGAGCAGTGGAAAAGTTGTGGGCGCTGAGGCGTTGATTCGCTGGCATCATCCTCGTTATGGCATGGTGTCACCCTTGGAGTTTATCCCCATTGCGGAGCATCATGGTTTGATGTTGCCCATTGGCGATTGGATTATTGAGCAGGGTTGCCGTACGTTGCAAGAATGGCAGAATCAAGGCCACAAGGGTCTGAGCATGGCCTTGAACTTGTCGCCGATTCAGTTTCGTGACGATCAGCTGGTGCAGAAAGTGACGGATTGTTTGCAACGTTATCAACTGGTGCCGCAGCAGTTGGAGTTTGAGATTACTGAATCACAGGCTATGGAAGACCCTGAAAACCACATTGAGGTGATTCAGCAGTTTCTTGATATGGGTATGTCGGTGGCGATGGACGATTTTGGTACCGGTCACTCTTCATTGAGTCGTCTGAAAGAGATGCCGATTAGCACTTTGAAAATTGATCAGAGTTTTATTAAAAACTTCCATCGGGTGCGCAGCGAACGGGTCTTTGTGCAGGTGATCATCAATATGGCGAAGATGTTTGGCCTGACCACGGTGGCCGAGGGTGTGGAGCTGGAGGAGCATGTCAGCTTCCTCAAAGAGCTGGGTTGTGACATCGGTCAGGGTCACTATTTTAGCAAAGCACTCTCTGCTGAGGATTTTCTGCTGTTTTTGGATCGTTAGTCTTGGATTAGAAGGTTCATCTTTAATGTCCATTGTCTTGGGCATTTCTTCCCGCTTTTCGGTATCATAAGCCCCTTTTTTACAAGGTGGCGAGATTCACTGTGGAAATCAATCCGGTTCACAATCACATCAACGACCTTCTAGAGCGCATCGTCGCTTTGAGGGGGTACCTTTGACTACGCGGGCAAACAAGAGCGTTTAGAAGAGGTTCAGCGCGAGCTGGAAGATCCGGCCATCTGGAACGAGGCGGACAGGGCGCAAACCTTGGGACGTGAGCGCTCCTTGTTGGAGGGAGTGGTGGTCAATCTCGATACGCTCTCCAGCACCTTGGCCGACGCTCAAGAGCTGTTGCAGATGGCGCGAGAGGAGGAGGACGAAGAGACCCTCGAAGCGGTTGTTTCTGATCTTACTGAGGTGGAGATGACGGTGGCCAAGCTGGAGTTCCAGCGCATGTTTTCCGGTGAGATGGATGCCAACAGCGCCTTTCTGGATGTTCAATCTGGCTCCGGTGGTACCGAAGCGCAAGATTGGGCGGAGATGCTGCTGAGGATGTATCTGCGTTGGGCGGAGCGCAAAGGTTTCAAGAGTGAGCTGATTGAGGTTTCTGCCGGTGACGTGGCGGGGATCAAAAGTGCCACGGTGAAGATCGAGGGTGATTACGCTTTTGGTTGGTTGCGTACCGAGATCGGTGTGCATCGGCTGGTGCGTAAGTCACCGTTTGATTCTGGCAGTCGTCGCCACACTTCCTTTGCTGCGGTGTTTGTCTCCCCAGAAGTGGACGACAACATCGACATCGAGATCAATCCGGCGGATCTGCGCATTGATGTCTATCGTGCTTCCGGTGCCGGTGGCCAGCACGTTAACCGCACCGAGTCGGCGGTGCGCATCACCCATAAACCGAGCAATATTGTGGTGCAGTGTCAGAACGACCGTTCGCAACACAAAAACAAAGCCACGGCGATGAAACAGTTGAAAGCCAAACTCTACGAGAGGGAGCTGCAACTGCGCCAAGGTGAACAGCAAAACGTCGAAGCGGGCAAATCGGACATCGGTTGGGGCAGTCAAATTCGATCCTACGTGTTGGATCAATCCCGCATCAAAGATCTGCGTACCGGCGTGGAGACCGGCAACACCGGCGCGGTGTTGGACGGTGATCTGGATCAATTTATCGAAGCCAGCCTGAAGAGCGGTTTGTAACTTTTAACTTTACGAGATAACAACATTACTCATGTCAAACAACGATGAAAACCAACTGATCGCGCAACGACGCGAAAAACTGACTGCCCTGCGTGAACAAGGTAATGCTTTCCCTAACGACTTTCGCCGTGAGCAGATGGCGGCAGAGTTGCACGCCGAACACGACGGCAAAGAGAAAGCCTTTTTTGAAGAGAACCTGATTGAAGTGCAGGTGGCCGGACGCTTGATGGCCAAGCGAGTGATGGGCAAGGCCAGCTTCGCCCAGTTGCAAGATATGAGCGGTCGGATACAGCTCTTTTTGCAGCGCGATGCTTTGGGAGTGGAGGAGTATCAAGCCTTTAAGGGTTTGGATGTGGGCGACATCATCGGCGTTGAGGGCAAGCTGTTTGTGACCAAAACCGGCGAGCTGTCGGTCAAAGTGGCCAAGCTGCGTCTGCTGACCAAATCTCTGCGTCCGTTGCCAGAAAAATTCCACGGTCTGACCGATCAGGAGCAGTGTTATCGTCAGCGTTATCTTGATCTGATTATGAACGAGGAGACGCGCAAGACCTTCAAGCTGCGCACCCAGATCATCAGCTACATTCGGGATTTCTTCAATCAGCGTGATTTCATGGAAGTGGAAACGCCGATGATGCAGATGATCCCTGGTGGTGCCACGGCACGGCCTTTCACCACCCATCACAACGCGCTGGATATGGAGCTGTATCTGCGTATTGCCCCAGAGTTGTATTTGAAACGGCTGGTGGTGGGCGGCTTTGAACGGGTGTTTGAGATCAATCGTAACTTCCGTAACGAAGGTCTCTCCACTCGGCATAACCCTGAGTTCACCATGCTGGAGTTTTATGAGGCTTACGCCGATTATCACCACTTGATGGACACCACCGAGAAGTTGCTGCGCGGCATTGCGGAGAACGTCATCGGCTCCACCACCATCGAGTATGGCGAGGACGTTTACGACTTTGCTAAACCCTTTGTGCGCATGACGGTAAAAGAGTCGATTTTGCACTTTAACGCTGACATTCAAGCGGTGGAGTTGGATGAGTTGGCGAGTGCGGTGGCCATCGCTGAGCGGTTGGGCATTGCGATTAAACCCTCTTACGGTTTGGGCAAAGTGCAGATTGAGATCTTTGAGAAGACCGTTGAACATCGTCTTACCGATCCGACCTTTATCACCGCCTACCCAACGGAAGTGTCACCGCTGGCACGGCGCAGCGACAGTGATCCGTTTGTCACCGACCGTTTTGAGTTCTTTGTTGGTGGACGTGAAATCGCCAACGGTTTCTCGGAGCTGAATGATTCGGAAGATCAAGCGCAACGCTTTAAAAATCAGGTGGCAGAGAAGGATGCCGGTGATGATGAGGCGATGCATTATGATGCGGATTATATTAATGCGCTGGAGCATGGTCTGCCACCGACGGCGGGTGAGGGGATCGGCATTGATCGTCTGGTGATGATGTTTACCGGCAAACCGACCATTCGGGATGTGTTGTTGTTTCCTCACATGCGGCCTGATTTGGGCTGATCTGGTTTTTTAGCCCTGCGCCTGTTTGTTTTTATGGCGTGGGATTTCAATCCTCTTTAAGAGGAAATTAACGATTGACTTATAGGAAGAATTTTCAGTATTATCTTGATGGTGATAAAGGCGTTTTTATCATCTTAAGCTGATGCACAAAAAAAACTAAAATATTTTGAGGAATATATGAATAATAAAAAATTATCTGGGATTTTTTACCTACCTACCTTTTCTAGTGTTGTCAACACTTTTTTTGATGGGTTGCCAAAATAATTCAGAGTCTCAATATTTTATCTCGCCTCTTGTGCAGGAATTTGACGGCATCGTTTCAACAGGGTGTAGCCACAGGGCAAGCGCATATAAAAAAATCTAGTTGAAGTTTCAGTCAAAAGTGTAAAGA
>CAZTQX010000011.1:0-14414 GCA_964615985.1 uncultured Gammaproteobacteria bacterium
CCGAAAAATTGAAGAACTAAAAAAGAATGAGATTGCTATATCAGAAGATTATATAAAGTTAAAGCGTATTTTAACCTGTGGATAAGCTGTTAGCAACCCTGTGGATAAGCTGTGCGCAAGCTGTGGAAAAAAGACAGTTGGCACTTATCCACATTTTCATCCACAGCTTATCCACAGGTTTTTATGGGTTTACTAACAGCTTATCCATAGACTTACTAACAACATAAGTGCATGAATATAAAATGAATTATATAGGTTATCCACAGAAAAGTGCTTCCCTTATAACTATAACTATAAGGTATATATATATATGAATTATATAATACAGACCGAAAGTTTATTAGCTGCTCTTCAAAAAACCATCACGGTTGTTGAAAAAAGACAGACGTTGCCCGTGTTGGCCAATGTTCTTCTTATTTGCAAAGAAGATCGACTGCTGCTTAAAGCAACAGATCTTGAAATAGAGATCTGTTCAGAAGCGTTATTGCTTGAACCCCATGAATCTGGAGAGATCAGTGTTCCTGCTCGCAAATTATTCGACATCTGCCGAACACTCCCTGCGGACAGTCAAATTACCTTTACTCTAAAAAAGGGACGTGCCTACATCACTTCCAATCGAAGTCGGTTTGTACTTTCAACCTTGCCAGCCTCGGAATACCCAGCGCTTGATGAGTTGCAAGATGCAACGATCTTTAACATCAAGCAGTCGGCCTTAAAAAAACTGTTGGATAAAACTGCATTTGCAATGGCACAGCAGGATGTCCGTTATTACCTCAATGGATTGTTGTTGGAGATCACTTCAAAATCAATCAAGAGTGTCACGACCGATGGGCATCGCTTGGCACTGTCCACCTTGAAACAAACTGTCAATATTGATTCTAGTCGACAGATTATTATTCCACGCAAAGGGATTATTGAACTGTTGCGTCTTATCGATGATTCAGATGATGAGGTCGAAGTCTCTCTGACTTCAAACCATATTCAGGTTGAATTAAAAGGTGCGCGTTTTACGTCGAAGCTGATTGATGGCAAATTTCCAGACTACTCGCGCGTCCTACCTTCGGATTGCCCAAATATGATGTTGGCCAACAGAGAGCAGTTACGCAGTGCTCTTATTCGCACCGCGATCTTGACCAACGATAAATACAAGGGTGTTCGTTTTGAGCTTGATAACCATCTGCTGAAAATAAAAACGCACAACCCTGAAAAGGAAGAGGCTGAAGAGGAGCTGGAGGTTAATTATCCTGGCAGTGCAGTCGAGGTTGGATTCAATATTAATTATCTAATGGATATTTTGAATGTGATTGATTCTGAGTTGGTGCAATTCAATCTTAAAGATTCAGGCAGCAGTTGCTTGATTCACAATGAGGGTGATACCACCTCGCAGTACGTGGTGATGCCGATGCGCTTGTAGAATGCAGATTCAAAAACTGACTCTTCATCATTTCCGTAATCATCAACAGAGTTGTTTGCTACCAGATCCGCATTTGAATTATCTTTATGGTGAAAATGCGTCTGGAAAAAGCTCCGTTCTAGAAGCCATCCATCTGCTGGGGTTTGGTAAGTCCTTTACCAACGTGAAGCTCAATGATCTGATTAATCACTCCAGTAGTGAATTTGTCATCAATGCGGATGTTTTCGATGAAGAGAGATCATTGTCGATGAACGTCGGGTTTTCAAAAGCAAAAACTCAAAAATCAAAAATTCAAATAAACCGAAGCCAAACACAAAAACTCTCTGACTTGGTGCAACTCTTCCCAATCCAAACTCTGCATCCAACCAGCTCCAATCTGATTTTGTCGCAATCTAAGTTACGACGGCAGCTGATGGATTGGGGTGTGTTTCACGTGGAACATCAATTTCGAACAATCTGGAAAATGTATGCACGTACACTTGAGCAGAGGAATCGTGCTTTAAAATCCAAGCTTGCCCATAAATTGATTCTCAGCTGGGACGAGCAGTTGATCCCCTTAGCCCTAGAGTTGAATCATTTTAGAATTGATTACGTGGATCAATTGCGAGAACACTTTATTTCAATCATTGAATACTTGATGCCTGAAAATGAAGTGGAGCTGATTTTTTATCCCGGTTGGCGTTCTGAGTTTGAGTTGTCGGAAGCCCTATCGAAACAGTTCCCTCAAGATCTAAGACAAGGTTACAGCTCGGTGGGAGCGCACCGGTCTGATCTGATTTTTAAAATGAACGGGTTGCCGGTCAAGGGTCTGCTCTCCAGAGGGCAGGTCAAATTGATCACCTTTGCAATAAAGTTAGCCCAGCTTCAGCTTTTGACAGAAGGGACAGCTTCAAAACCGATCCTGTTGATTGATGATCTGAACTCAGAATTGGATCAACACAAACGCGCTCTGCTGTTTACTTTGATTGAACGCATGGGGTTGCAAACCTTCGTCACCAATATATCAATAGATGAATCCATCTTCGATTGTTTCCCATCCTATAAATTGTTTCACGTGAAACAAGGGCGGTTGGAATAGCTGCTATAATGCCCGATCAAATTTTTGGCGAGGTTCCGTTATGACCGACACATCGTATGATTCTTCCAACATCAAAGTTCTCAAAGGTCTGGATGCGGTACGCAAACGACCAGGAATGTACATTGGGGATACCGATGACGGTACCGGTCTGCATCACATGGTGTTTGAGGTGGTGGATAATTCCATTGATGAAGCCTTGGCGGGTCATTGCGATGAGGTGACGGTTGAGATCGGCGTGGATGAGTCCATTACGGTTTCGGATAACGGTCGAGGTATTCCGGTTGGGATTCACGAAGAGGAGGGGATCTCTGCTGCCGAGGTGATTATGACCGTGTTGCATGCCGGAGGTAAATTTGACGACAACTCCTACAAGGTCTCAGGTGGTTTGCACGGGGTTGGGGTGTCGGTGGTTAACGCGCTCTCCAGTGAGCTGACCTTAACCATTCGGCGTGATGGGCATGTTTATGAACAGAATTATCGAGACAGCAAACCTGTTGCGGACATTAAAATTATTGGTGATACGGACAACACCGGTAGCACGATCAAGTTCAAAGCCAATCCTACGGTCTTTACCAACATCAAATTTCACTACGATATTTTAGCCAAACGCCTGCGCGAACTTTCCTTTTTGAACTCCGGTGTGCGAATTGTTTTGCTTGATCATCGCAATGATAAAAAAGATGTTTTTGAATACAAGGGCGGTATTCAAGCCTTTGTTGAACATCTCAACCGTAAAAAAACCGCACTGCATCCGACTGTGTTGCATTTTATCGAAGAGAAAAATGACATCGTGGTGGAGGTGGCGTTGCAGTGGAACGACACTTACCAAGAGAATATTTTCTGTTACACCAATAATATTCCACAACGGGACGGTGGCGCACATCTGGCGGGCTTTCGGGGCGCATTGACCCGCAGCTTGCGTCAATACATGGAGAAAGAGGGTGTACTGAAACGCGCTAAGATCAGTACCAGTGGCGATGATTCACGTGAAGGACTTACCGCAGTGCTGTCGGTGAAAGTGCCGGATCCGAAGTTTTCCTCTCAAACCAAAGACAAGCTTGTTTCCTCTGAAGTGAAACCGGCGGTTGAATCGGTTGTTTCCGAGTCCTTCCATAATTTTTTATTGGAATCCCCATCTGAAGCTAAAGCGATCACGGATAAGATCGTTGATGCCGCGCGTGCGCGTGAAGCTGCGCGTAAAGCCCGTGAGATGACACGCCGTAAAGGAGCTTTGGACATTGCCGGTTTGCCGGGTAAGTTGGCGGACTGTCAGGAGAAAGATCCTGCTTTGTCAGAGATCTTCTTGGTGGAAGGGGACTCAGCCGGTGGTTCGGCCAAACAGGGACGTGATCGAAAGACGCAAGCGATTTTACCGTTGAAGGGTAAGATTTTGAACGTGGAGAAAGCTCGTTTCGACAAAATGCTCTCTTCCGCTGAAGTGGGGACGTTGATCACGGCGTTGGGCTGTGGCATTGGACGGGAGGAGTTTAATCCTGAAAAACTGCGCTACCACAAAATTGTCATCATGACCGATGCGGATGTGGATGGTTCTCACATCAGAACCTTGCTGTTGACCTTTTTCTATCGTCAAATGCTGGAGTTGGTGGAGCGAGGCCACATCTACATTGCTCAGCCACCGCTATACAAGGTGAAGAAAGGCAAGCAGGAGCGTTACATCAAGGATGACGAAGAGTTGTCTGCCTACTTGCTGCAACAGGCTTTGGGCAATGCCCAACTGTTTGTTAACAGTGATTCTCCTGCGATTCAAGATACGGCCTTAGAAGAGCTTGCCAAGCAGTACATGCGGGCTAAATCGGTGATAGGGCGTCTGTCACGACGTTATGAACGACTGTTATTAGAACAATTGATTCAGTTGCCTGCGGTGAGTGCAGCGGATTTAAGCGATAGTGAAAACATGCAGTCGTGGTGTGAAGGTTTGCAGAATTTGATCAATGTTTCACTGGTGCCAGGTTCTGAGTATCAGGTGAGTTTGGAGAAGCTTGAGTTAGAAGATGGATCTGAGAGTGTGCGAGTGGAAGTGATGCGTTACGTCTATGGCAATCAGCACAGTCAATATTTGACTCGTGACTTTTTTGCCAGTAGTGAATATCAGTCTTTGTCTCGCTTGGGTAATGAGCTGCACGGTTTGATTGAGTCGGGGGCTTACGTTCAACGGGGCGAGAAGAAACAATCTGTTGGCAGTTTTCAGCAGGCCATTGAGTGGTTGATGAAGGAAGCAGAGCGCGGCCAGTCTTTGCAGCGTTATAAAGGCTTGGGTGAAATGAACCCTGATCAGTTGTGGGATACCACCATGAATTCAGAAACCCGTCGTCTGTTGCAAGTGAAGATTGAAGATGCGGTTGCGGCTGATGATATTTTCACTACGTTGATGGGTGATCAAGTGGAGCCAAGACGGGAGTTTATTGAACGCAATGCGCTTTCTGTTAGCAACTTAGATGTTTGATTTATACAACTTTCTTTTCGTCAGTTTTGAAATATGATGGCTGTCATACGGAGATATCGTTATAAATAGAGTGGTTTTGTTGTTTTTTTGAAACAAAATTGCTTTATTTTTATTGGATAGTTGTTAAAGATCCACAAATATGACGAACGGTATATTATCAGTGATATACGGTGTTGCAAGAGGCGTCTATATTCAATAAATTGTGACGTATTCCACAACTTTTGTTTGGGATGTCATTTGATAACTCAGGGATCTGGAGAGTTCTTTGATTTTGAATGTAACTTTTTTACAACTACCCAAAATACAGTGTCTGTTGACACTGGGAGAATCTTGTATGAAATTCGCACCTAAATTAGCAGTTACCGCTGCTGCCCTGATGACCGGCCTTTCTGGTCTGTTGATTTCCAGCGAAGTCGGCGCAGTGCCTGCTTTCGCACGTCAAACCGGCATGGCTTGTAACACCTGCCATTTCCAATCTTTCCCTGCATTGACCTCTTTCGGTCGTTCTTTTAAATCAGGTGGTTACACCATGGTGGGTGCTCTGCCTCTGCTTGAAGGTGAAGGCCTCTCTTTGCCTTCTACCCTGAATGTCTCCGTTGTTACCAAAATTCGTAACAGCTGGACTAAAGACGATGGTGCTACTGGTTTTACCAGTGAAATTGCATGGCCTGATGAAGCGGCTCTGTTGGTCGGTGGTCGTTTGAATGCCGATACCGGTTATTTGATGGAGCTGGGTCTGGGTGAAGGCAGTAACTTCCTTTCTACCAAAGTTCACTTTAATTTGGCTCAAGTGGGTGGAACACAACTTAGTGCTGTTGCTTTCTCTACCGATGGTCTGGGTGTCGCTTACGGTTTTGAGTTGTTGAACACCGGTGCATTCCGTGCTGATCGTCCAATTGAAGATCGTAAAGGTTTCAGCGCGAATCAACTGCTGACTGCCGGTGGCGGTAGTGGTGATGATGCGGGTGAAGCATTGGGTGTTGCTGTTGTTGCTTCTGCAAGTAACTTCTTTGTGAATGCTTCTGTTTACAGTCCTGTTTTTGAAGGTGATGTGATTTCAAAACAAGCACTGTACTTACGTGGTGCATACATGACTGATGTTTCTGGTTGGGATGTTGGTGCTGGTGTGCAGATCTATACCGGTGGTTTTGATACGGGTGCTCATGGTGCAGCTGATGCCGAAACTACGGTCTTTGATTTCCAAGCACAAGGTGCAGTGAGTGGGATGCCTCTGGGTATTTATGGTAGCTATGGTAGTAGCCCCAAAAGTACCGCTACTAGCCATAACACCTACAATGATTCCACTGAAATTGATGATAGTGCACTTGGTCTCTTAGCTAAGTTGTCGCCTACTTCTAAGACTGCGGTCTACGGTGCTTTCTCAACTTTGACTGATGGTGCCGCTCAGGCCGGTACTGATGAAAGAACGGTTTCTCGTATCACCGTTGGTGCAACTTACAAGCCTTCTCAAAATATCTCTTGGGATCTGTACAATGTTGCTAAAACTACTTCCAGTACCGCTGCTGGTAGTACCGATACAAATGATCAATTGATCATGCTGCAATTCTTCGCTGGTTACTAAGCACTACGCTTAATACTTTGCGATCAAAAGGCGACCCTCTTCGGAGGGTCGCTTTTTTTATGCCTGTTGATAAAGTTCCCGTGTAAAATAGCGATCAAATAAAAGTGTAAGGAATATTATTGTGCAAAAACGATTGTTGTCTTTGATCTTATTGGTTCTTTTTTCCATGCCCGTGTTGGCGGAGGAGGAGGTGATGTACGTTACCGATAAGCTCTATTTAGGGCTTTACAGTGAAAAAGGGGATAAGGGAGAGAAGGTCAAAACATTAGTCAGTGGCAGTAAACTGTTTGTTGACTCCATTGAAGGTGGTTATGCTCAGGTTGAAACGGATCAGGGCGTCAATGGTTGGGTAAAAAAACGTTTTTTAGTCGAAAAACCACCGGCCATTGTGCAGCTGAAACTGTTAAAAGCTGAGCAAGGGCAAAGCGTGGGGCAAGTGATAGAAAGGCAGAGTTTGCAGAGCGAAAACAAAATATTAAAAGAAAAAATAGCCTTGTTGGAACAAAGTTCTACACAAAGCCAACAAAAAATGAGTGTGATGCAGAGTGAACTGGAGCAGCTAAAACAGAGTGATGATAAAGAGTCTGCTGTCGCAATAAAAACGGCTGTTAAAACAGAAGTCGTGGATCAGGATAAAGAAGCTCTTTGTATTAAGAGTGCAACGGATGATTCAGAAGCAAAATTGGCTCAAGAGCTAGAGCTGTCAGAGCTAAAAGAGAAAATGCAGCAAGCGGTCACGATTTTAAGCTTAAACTCTTTATCTACGGTCAAAGATTCTGAAGACCCATTGATAACCAGTTTGAAAAATAATCAAATGATAGGTTTAGGCGCACTGCTGTTACTGGCTTTATTGAGCTTTTTTGTGGGAGCCAAATGGGTTAGTTGGCGGATTCGAAGCAAATTGGGTGGCGATTTGGTCTGGTAAATTGGATTTATAAGCATGAAATACAAAGATTTACGTGACTTTATCGCTCAACTTGAACTGCAAGGTGAGTTGAAACGGATTCAGCTTGAAGTGGATCCCAATCTTGAGATAACCGAGATTTGTGATCGCACCTTAAAACGTGGCGGCCCTGCACTGCTGTTTGAGAACGTTCTCGGCTCAGAGATTCCTGTGTTAGCCAATCTGTTTGGCACTCCCAAGCGGGTGGCGATGGGCATGGGAGAGGATTCCGTTGAAGCACTGCGAGAGGTGGGGAAGCTGCTGGCTTTTTTAAAAGAGCCAGATCCACCGAAAGGCCTAAAAGAGGCTTGGAAAACCCTGCCTATTTTCAAAAAAGTGCTGGATATGGCGCCAAAAATGGTGCGTTCGGCAGCCTGTCAGCAACAGATTTTCGAAGCTGATGAGGTTGACTTGCATAAGTTACCGCTGCAGACCTGTTGGCCTGGCGATGTGGCTCCGCTGTTGACGTGGGGGTTGGTGATCACCCAAGGGCCGAATAAAAAACGTCAAAATATGGGGATCTATCGGCAGCAGCTGTTGGGCAAAAACAAGTTGATCATGCGCTGGTTGGCGCATCGTGGTGGTGCGTTGGATTTTAAAGAGTGGCAGCAGAGTCATCCTGGTGAGCCATTCCCCATCACGGTGGCCTTGGGAGCGGATCCGGCGACGATTTTGGCCGCCGTTACGCCGATTCCCGATACTTTGTCGGAGTATGCGTTTGCTGGTCTGTTGCGCGGTTCTAAAACCGAGTTGGTGAAGTGCAAAGGTTCTGAGTTGTCGGTACCCGCCTCTGCAGAGATTGTCTTGGAGGGTGTGATTCATCCTGATGAGATGGCGAAAGAAGGGCCGTTTGGGGATCACACCGGTTATTACAATGAGGTGGAAACCTTTCCGGTGTTTACCGTTGAACGCATTACTCAACGGAAAAAACCGATCTATCACTCGACCTACACCGGCAAACCACCCGATGAACCGGCGGTTTTGGGAGTGGCGTTGAACGAAGTGTTTGTGCCGATTTTGCAAAAACAGTTTCCAGAGATCATCGATTTTTATTTGCCGCCAGAGGGTTGCTCCTATCGGTTGGCGGTGGTGAGCATTAAAAAACAGTACGCCGGTCACGCGAAACGGGTGATGTTGGGTGTTTGGTCGTTTTTACGCCAATTTATGTACACTAAATTCGTTATTGTTGTTGATGATGATGTGGACACACGGGATTGGCAGTCGGTGATCTGGGCGATGACCACGCGGATGGATCCGGCACGGGACACGGTCTTGATTGAAAACACACCGATTGATTACCTCGATTTTGCTTCACCCGTTTCAGGATTGGGTTCAAAAATGGGTTTGGATGCCACCAATAAATGGCCGGGAGAGACCACGAGAGAGTGGGGCGAGCCGATCAGTATGAGCGATGAGATCAAACAGCGTGTGGATAAGCTGTGGACAGAGTTGGATATCTTTGACTCGGAGCCAAAATAGAGAATAGCCTATTTTATACAGGGTTTTTAATGGTGTAAAAATCGGCGAAAATCCCCCCTTTCAAGCCGTTTTAGCAGAGCAGACATGACTTACAAAATTGTAATACAACCGAGCGCGCATCAATTGGATGTGGATGACAATGAGACCATTTTGGATGCAGCCTTGCGTCACGGTCTCTCTTTTCCTTACGGTTGCCGTGGTGGTGCGTGTGGTGCCTGCATGGGAAAAGTGGTCAGTGGCAAAATTGATTATCGCGGTGATCGTCCCAGAGGCATCAGTGATCAAGAAGAGATTACCGGTCAGGTGCTTTTTTGCCAAGCCTACCCGAGCAGTGATCTTGAGATTGAAGTACACGAAATTTTAGCGCAAGAAGAGATTCGAGTTAAGACCTTACCGGTACGTTTGGCGCACAAGAAGAAGTTAACCCACGACATTATGCAGTTGAAATTGCAGTTGCCGCAGAGCGAGCGTCTACAGTTTTTGGCTGGGCAGTACATCGATATTTTATTGGAAGATGGTCGTCGTCGAGCCTTCTCGTTGGCCAATGCACCGCACGATGATGAATATCTTGAGTTGCATGTGCGCCATGTGGAAGGGGGTGAGTTTACTGATAAGGTCTTTGACTCACTGCAAGAGAAGAGTTTATTGCGTATGGAAGGTCCACACGGTGATTTCTTTTTGCGCGAGGAGTCGGAACGGCCGATGATTCTGATTGGTGGTGGGACAGGGTTTGCACCGTTGAAAGGCATTATGCAACACGCTTTGGCGTGCGATCATCATCGCCCCATGCATCTATTTTGTGGGGTACGAGCACAGCGTGATCTCTATATGGATGAGATGGTGAAAGGTTGGATGAGTGAATATGACTTTATTCAATATTTGCCTGTTTTGTCGGAACCGAACGAAGGTGAGGCGTGGTCGGGGGCGGTGGGTTTTGTCCATCAAGAGGTGTTAAAGCAGTATCAAAATTTAGCTGATTTTGACATTTATATGAGCGGCCCACCGATTATGGTTAAGAGTGCTCGGGATGCGTTCCGAGAGCAGGGCGTGGCAGACGAAAACATGTTTTATGATTCGTTTGATTACGCTGCTGATACCTTGAAAAAAATTGAGCAGAACAAGAGTTAAAGCTCGGTTACGATTTTTTTAACGCGCATTGCAAACCCAAACGATAGTTTTCCAGTGCCGATTCTTTTTCATCCAATTGGGTAAGGAGTTCGGCGTATTGGTGATAGGTATCGGCGCTTTTTTCGAAACTGAGGCTGGTTTCCAAATAGAGTTTGGCTTTGCCCCACAGTTGCCGAGTTATACAAATTCTGGCCAGACTTAATAGCAGTGCGGCACTTTTCTGTTGTTCGACTAACCAGTTTTCTGCATTATTTAACTGTTCGGTTGTCTCTTTTTTGATTGCAAGGCCGTAATCTCTGGCCAGTTGTTCATCCCAGCTGACATTTAGGTGTTCTCGTAACAGACGTTCGGCCTGTTCCATTTCATCTGCTTGTATCAATTTATGACTGTATTCATGAATTAAGAGAGGGTTTTTCTGATTTTCTTTGCAGAGTTTTGACCAGAGTCGCTTGCTGTTTTCAATGTTTGGACTTTTTTGTAGCAAAATTCTCCATGTTTTTTGTTCTAACTCGATCAGGTCTGCTTCCACGAGTATCTGTTTTTTTCGCAGTTCAGGTAGATTATCAAAGATCGTTTGCCATGCACCAATTTGCTGGTGATAGCGCAGTTGCAGTTTTTTAAACAGAGGGTGTTGAGGATTTTTTTTACTCACTTGATCTAGGATTTTTTTGGCACTTTTTGTCTGTTTGTCGTTTAAATACCAGTTGGCTAGGCTGAGATTAAGTGCTGTTGAGGCATGGTTATTGTTATTTAATGCAGTTTGAATATGGTCATCACGGCGTTGCGTTTCACCCATATTATGGGCGCAATGAGCTGCGAGCAGATGATTAATCAGTGGTGCTTCACTCTGCTCTAGATAACGAGTGGCGAGGCGTTCCGCTTGTTGCCAGCGTTGTTCCAGCATTTCGGTAAAAGCACGGCGTAGACTGCGGTGGGCGCGTAGACGGGCTTTTTCTGTTTGACGAGATTGCAGTTTGGTTGGAATTTTAAACATAAATTCCAACAGTCGAATTGAAATATGGACAGAGATATAAAACAGCAGAATGGCGGCCAGTAACACCGCCAGCGTGCTCTCTATGCTGATATTATCGTAACCGATGAGCAGATAGCCGGGGTCTTTTTGGATCATTAAACCGACTATGACAGCCAAAAACAGTAAAACCAGTGTTGATATTAGGGTCATCATTATTGTTGCCCCTCACTTTTGGCTGGTGTTGGTGTTGAATTTTTAACTTGATTATCTCTGATGGTTTGGATTAAGTTGAGTGCTGGCTGAAGATTGATTTCTGCCGTAGAAAGAGTGATGTTGAGCAGGCTGTTTAAATCAATTAAATAATTTCTACCGTGCTCTGTATTGATGTTGTAGTTGTTTTTAACAAATTTCAAACTGGCATTGATGTGGTTTTTATAGAGCGACTCTTCATAACGTAGCAGGGCAATGCGAGCCGCTCCCAGTTTTAGAATCAATTCGGTATCGGTTTTCTGTTGTTGATGTTGATTAGAAAAAGGTTGAATCACACGATCATCTTGGCGAATGACGACCAGTTTTTCTAAGGTTTTCCAAATAAGACTTGTTTCTGTACTGTTATTGTTTGTTGGTGACTCTTGTTTATCAACTTGATTGATAATGGGTGAAAGTACTTGGGTTTGGCTTTCGAGTTGCACCAGTTTGGTCACGGTTTGTTCAATATTGGGGGTTTTTATACTGTTTAATTTCTGCATGGCTTTATTCAGTATATTGGCTAACAGATTTATTTTATTGTTATTAGGCAGAGTTTGTAGGCGTTGTTGAGCGGTAAGTAGGGTGTTGGCTGCCCCGTTACGATGATGCAATAAATTAAATTGGTGCTGAGCAATGCGGAGTAAAAACTCGACTTCAGTGAGTATGATCTCTTGAGTGCGGTTATGACCCACTTGATTGATTCGATTACGCAGCGAATTATATGTTTTTTGTAGTTGTTGATTTAACTGGGTGGTGTTTTGTTGTTGAGTTAACGTTAGTTGCTGTACATTTTTTTGCAGTGTTTCGATGCGTGAATTATTGCCCAGTTTGGCCAGATCAGCAGCACGTTGTTGCGGAATGGAGCGCAGTTGTTGTTGCAGTTGCCCCTGTAATTTTTTGACATCTTGTTGTTGATAGAGATAAGAAGAGAATGCGATGGCAGTCACAGCCAGAAAAAAAGCGATGAGGGCGGAGAGATTGTTGCTTTTTTTTATCGATTTTTTGTTAGCAATAGGTGTTGATTTTTTTGAAGGTTTTTTTGTTTCTTGCGAAGATTTTTGCGTTACGTTTGCAACTGAATCTTTGGCTGTTGTGTCATTCATGATTTCTATCCAACGTCATACTATCGGTATGTTTAATAAGGGTGTTGCTGATCTCAATATCACTTGCTTGAGGGCTTATCATTATCAGGTTTTTAAAACCTAACTTGAGTGCCAAGCGTTTTGTCTGTGTGCTGATTACCAGCAGGGGCGTATTCTCTAGATAGGCTTTCCCTGAGGAAGCTACCATAGCATAAAGATTGTGGAGACTTTCACTGCTGGTGATGATAATCAGCTGAATCTGATTTTGTTGCCAGAGTTTAAGCAAGGTGTCGATCTTAGCTGTCGGTGGTAGACGTTGGTAAAGCTCAAGGTAGTCTACCTCAGCACCACGTTTTCTTAGCTCTTGGGCTAGGTACTCTCGGCCTCCTTGGCCACGAAAAATCACGATACGCTGCTGCTGAACCCGTTGCAGCTCCGGCAGAACCAGTAAGGCTTCGCTGTTAAACTGGTCAGTGGGGAAAAGGTCAACGTGTTGCTGCTGTTGTCGCAATGCTTTGGCGCTGCCTTGGCCAACGGCGGCAATTTTTAGTTTGGCAGGCCAGTGGCCATCGAGCCGTTGCAGGCCAAAGGTGACCGCGTTCGGGCTGACAAAAATGGCCAGATCATACTGTTCTAGCTGTTCCAGAATCTGTTGTTGTGCTGGCGTTAAGGCGAGGGCTTTGATCTGCATCAAGGGGAAGCGGATGACGTTTGCGCCCAGAGCGCTGAGTCGTTCGCAGAGCGGTTGCGCTTGATGTGCGGGGCGCGTGACCACCACGCCCAACCCTTGTAACGGTTTTGCGCTCTTCATTTTAGCTGGGATGAATGCCCATGCTGTTGAGGATGACACGCGCGCCGTTATTGAGCAGTGTTTCTGCCAGCTCTGTTCCCAGTTGTTCCGCCTGCTGAGTGTTGCCACGAATTTCAGCGCGTACCACCTCTTTGCCATCAGGGCTGCCTACCAAACCGCGCAGATAGAGTTGGTCGCCTTCAACGAGGGCAAAACCGCCGATGGGGACTTGGCAGCCACCCTGTAGACGCAAATTCATCGCTCGTTCGGCGCGAACCCGCAGAGCGGTTTCGGCATCGTGCAGCGGAGCCAGCAGTGCTTCGACGCGAGGGTCGTTGAGACGGCACTCAATGCCCACCGCACCTTGACCGCAGGCAGGCAGGCTCTGTTCCGGTTCGATAAAGGCTTTGATGCGTTCAGGCATTTCCAGGCGAATCAGACCGGCAGCGGCGAGAATGATCGCGTCGTAGTCGTCGTTATCCAGCTTGGCCAAACGGGTGTTGACGTTGCCACGTAGATCGAGCAGTTTGAAGTCGGGGAAGCGTTCTTTCAGTTGGGTTTGGCGACGCAGGGAGCAGGTGCCGACACGGGCATCGCTGGATAGATCATCAAGAGAGGCGTAACGATTAGAGACAAAGGCATCCCGTGGGTCTTCGCGTTGCATAATGACCGCCAGTTGAAAGCCTGCGGGCAGTTCGGCGGGTACGTCTTTCATGGAGTGGACGGCGATGTCGGCTTCACCAGCTAACATGCCCTCTTCCAACTCTTTGACAAACAGGCCTTTACCACCAATTTTGGCCAGTGGGCTGTCGAGAATTTTATCCCCCTGAGTGACCATTTTGACCAACTCAATGGTTAGGTCAGGGTTGAGCGCCTGCAGGCGGCGAGAGACTTCGTTGGCTTGCCAGAGGGCGAGAGGACTTTTGCGGGTGGCGATGCGAATGGTTTGAGTCATAGGAGATGTTTGAAACTTTGTTTAAGGCTAAAATTGGGGAAATTATTTCAATCCGTTTGTACCAGAAAATGGATTCAATGTCTTGTTTTTTGGACTGAAAAAGGTTGCATAAGATGTTAAAGCTGTTGTTATTTGTATTTCTTAGTGGCCTGTTGCCAGCTTATTTGGTCGCCGCAGAGGTGGCCGTGGTCAGAGATTTTCAGCAGGAGGCCAAGCTGTCCGAACAGCGGCGTTTGCCATTATTGATCGCTTTTTCAACGGCAGAATGCAATTATTG
>CAZTQX010000011.1:14514-33717 GCA_964615985.1 uncultured Gammaproteobacteria bacterium
ATTATTGATCGCTTTTTCAACGGCAGAATGCAATTATTGTGACCTGCTGGAGGAGGAGTTTTTGCAGCCAATGTTGTTGGGTTCTTACTACAAAGATCGGGTTTTGATCCGTAAGCTGGAGCTGGATGGTGATGATGTGCGTGGGTTTGCCGGTGAGTTGCTGACCCCTTCGGCGTTTGCGCGCATTTATGGGGTGACGGTGACACCGACGATGCTGTTTTTAGACCCTAACGGTAAAGAGTTAAGCGAACGCATGATTGGCATCGCCACACCGGAGTTGTTTGGTGGTTATCTGGACGAGGCCATTGAAGAGGCGCTCGTAAAGATGAAGGCGCGCAGGGGTTTTTAGCTTAACTGCATGGCTTTGAGTTTTTTCCTGACCGCTGGCAGATGACGACGACTGATGTCCAGACGTTGTTCTGAATTGCGAAAACAGATCAAATAGCCGCCTTCGTTGTTTTTTATAATGCCGGATAGGTGGCGATCAGCCACCAGCGCATTGCGATGAATGCGGGTGAAACTGTCGTCAAATTCCTCTTGCAGCAGCTTGAGTGAATCTTCGATGAGATCTTCACCCTCTTTGTGGTGAATGGTGACGTATTTGTGTTCGGCGAGAAAATAGAGGATCTGTGGCACGGGGATAAGTTTGAGATTTCCTCGTTGGCGGACGCAGATGTGGCTGCGTGAGCCTTGGCGCTCCTCTTGAACCGCTGCGGTCAGTTGAGCGCGATTGGGTTTGATGGCCTTGTGCAGGGCGCGCTCTAACTTCTCTTTGCGGATCGGTTTCATCAGATAACCCAGAGCGTGGGTCTGAAAGGCATCCAGAGCATGATCGCTGTAAGCGGTGGTAAAGATAATGGCTGGCGGCTGCTCTAGGGTCGTTAGATGTTGAGCGGCTTCCAAGCCGTCCATGCCGGGCATGCGAATATCCATGAGGATCACGTCCGGTTGCAGGCGATCTGCTAGAGTTAGGGCGCTGTGGCCGTTGTCGGCTTCTCCAATCACGTCGTAGTCGGAAAAATCTTCCAGAAGGCGCTGTAGACGGGAGCGGGCTAGGGGTTCATCGTCAACGATCAGTACTTTCATAGTTTTACTCTCTCTTCTACAGGGGCTTCTAGGGTGACGCGGTAATGGTTGTTTTTCAGCTGAATGCTCATCTTGCCTCGGTTATCAAAAGCCAGAGCGAAGCGCTGGCGAACGTTGTCTTGGGCAATGCGATTGCCGGAGCGTGCTTTTGATTTGTCATCTTCTGGCACGGGGTTACTGATTTCGATTCTGATGCACTGTTGGTGTTTTTTGGCTGTAATGCGAATGGTGCCACCTTTGGGCAAGGGTTCGATGCCGTGATAGACCGCATTTTCCACCAAGGGTTGAATGCTCAAGGCGGGTAGATTGAGGTTATAGGCTTGTTCATCAATGTCCCAAATGACTCGCAGACGGGAGCCTAAACGTAAGGATTCGATGCGCAGATAACTGCGAGCCAGCTCCAATTCATCTTCCAAATTGAGGCTTTCGCTGCTGGAGAGACTGGCACGAAATAGTTCGGATAAATCTTCCACCGCTTGTTCGGCCAAAACGGGATCTGAGCGGGTCAGGCTGGCGATGATGTTCATGCTGTTGAAGAGGAAGTGAGGGCGAATACGCGCCTGAAGAGCGCGTATTCGGGAGCGGGCTTCGGCTTCAATGTGGAGTTTGGATTGGTGTTGAATGTAGAGGTAGCGCAGGGCGATGGCCGTGATAATCATGCTGACCAACAGGTTGCTTAGTAGAGAGTCGAGCAACCAATCTTTTTGTAAGCTGGCGGCGATACCGGTAAAAAGGGTGATTCCATAAGAGAGCAGGGTAAAGAGGATGGTCAGGGTTTGAATGAGGCCGAAGCTGATCAGAGCGGCTTGCACATTGTTCATACGACGTAAAAAAGTTTGCAGCGAACACATAATAGAGATGCTGCTTAAGGCAATCCATTGGATAAACAGTGAGACCAGAGCCAGATAGCTGAGACGATCCATAAACGTACCAGGTTGGGCAATGGCCAATACCATCGCGACCAATTCAGAGACCAGAATAATAATCAGTAAATTGCCTTTTTCACAAAAATCAGGCAGAAAAAGACCGCTCAGTTGGGCTGAAAGTGGCGGGTCTTTATGGGTGATTTGTGCCATAAATTAAGGAAAAACGCTTATTATCGTATGAATGAATAGGGTTCTTAGCCCCTTTTATCGGATAAATTAATCATACTCGTGATTTTTATAAAAAACTGCAAGTGGTTGATTATTTACAGGGTTTCACCGCTTAACGGCCATTTTGCTGTTATTAACGGTCGTTTGCCTTGTTATAATCGGGAATAATTCACAATGAGAGACGAATATGAGTCAGGAAAAAAGCAGCAGTAAACCGTGGGGTGGACGTTTTAGCGAAGCCACCGATGCCTTTGTTGAGGAATTTACTGCCTCGATTAATTTTGATCAGCGCATGTATCGGCAGGACATTCAAGGCTCACGGGCGCACGCCAAGATGCTGGTCAAAGTGGGTGTCTTGAGCAGTGAGGATCTGGCGTCGATTTTAACCGGTTTGGACGAGGTTGAGGCGGAGATCGAAGCGGGTACCTTAGAGTGGTCGGTGGCGTTGGAAGATGTACACATGAACATCGAAGCGCGTTTGACCGATAAAATTGGTCTGGCAGGCAAAAAACTGCACACCGGTCGTTCACGCAACGATCAAGTGGCCACCGACATTCGTCTCTATCTGCGTGATGAGATGGAGCCGATTTTGGCGCAGCTGCAGCGTTTGATGCTCGGTTTGCTGGATCAGGCGGAGAAAAACGCCGATGTGATCATGCCAGGTTTTACCCACCTGCAGACGGCACAGCCGGTGATTTTTGGTCATCATCTGTTGGCGTGGTTTGAGATGTTGATGCGCGATGCTAGCCGTCTGTTGGATTGTCGTAAGCGTTTTAATGTCATGCCGCTGGGTGCGGCGGCGTTGGCGGGTACCAGCTATCCCATTGATCGTTTTTACACCGCTGAGCTGTTGGGCTTTGATGCGCCGACGGAAAACTCCTTGGATTCGGTTAGTGATCGTGATTTTGCCATTGAGTTTTGTGCTGCTGGTGCGCTGATTATGACTCATCTGTCGCGTTTTTCTGAAGAGCTGGTGTTGTGGGCTTCGGCGCAGTTTGATTTTATTGATCTGCCGGATCGTTTCTGTACCGGTTCCTCGATTATGCCGCAGAAGAAAAATCCCGATGTGCCGGAGTTGGTGCGTGGTAAAACGGGGCGCGTGAACGGCAATTTGATCTGTCTGTTGACCATCATGAAGTCGCAGCCGTTGGCTTACAACAAAGACAATCAAGAGGACAAAGAGCCGCTGTTTGACACCATCGACACTCTGATCGGCAGTCTGCGGGCGTTTGCCGACATGATGCCTGCGGTGACGGCGAAGTCTGAGGTGATGTACGCCGCCGCTAAAAAGGGCTTCTCCACTGCCACCGATCTGGCCGATTATCTGGTTTGCAAAGGTCTGCCGTTTCGTGATGCCCATGAGGTGGTGGGTAAAGCGGTGCAGTTTGGGGTGCAGCAGGAGCGTGATTTGAGCGAGATGAGTTTGTCGGAGTTGCAGGTTTTTTCAGCCAGTATTGGCGAAGATGTCTTTGAAGTGTTGACCTTAGAAGGCTCAGTGGCGAGTCGCAATCACATCGGCGGCACGGCACCGCAACAGGTGAAAGAGGCAGTGGTGCGAGGTCGTCAGCGTCTGCAAAATTTGTTGCACAGAGACTGAGGCTGCGAAAAAGGCTGCGGTTTTCGCAGCTGAACCTTGAGTTTAACGCAGGTATTTACGACTCAAATTTTGCAGGGCGTTGTTCACTTGGCTGTATTCGTTCACCAATTGCTGCTGTAGCAGATTGGCGGTTTCTGCTTCGCCAGCACGGCCTTTCTGCTCTAATTCAAAGGCGACGGCCATTAGGCGTTCAGCGCCTAAATTACCGCTGCTGCCTTTGATGCGGTGGGCGGTTTTTGCTAAAGCGTCGCTGTCGTGCTGAGCGATGGCGGCACCGGTTTGTTCGATTAGATCGGGGATTGTGTCTTGAAAGGTTTGTAACAGAGAGGGCATCTCCTCTTCCATAATGTCACACAACTCTTCAAACATGGTCTCGTTGATGGTGGTTCCCATCTTGACTCCTTTTCATTAGGAAAATAAATGGTACCTCAAATAAATCTGTTTTGTTTTTTTCTATTATAGCTATTATAGCCTTAATTTTCCTTAAAGAGCGAGAGCTGCATCATCTTTTGAGGTTGGCTTCATATTGATTGGCAACTATCAATGCTTCGGGCACCTGTATTTTTATCGCGGCAGCTATCTCATAAGATAGTCCAGGAATGGGTTTAATGCTGACCCAGAGTACGTTGATTTTCAGATTGAGATCCGCAAAGACGACTTTTTTCCATAATGGCTCAAAATGGTTTCAATCTGCTGCACCTTTTCTTGCAGTTTTTCCTTGGGTTGTTGGTTGAGTTTGGGGATGTGCATGATGAAATCGAACAGTGAATCGCCATTTTCATCCCGCTTCGGAGCGCGTTTCCAGAGTGGTTGGGCTGGCTCTAAGTCGAGACTGTTTTCCAGAGAGGTGCCTTTCTGTTTGCTGAGTTTCATTGAATTAATCACCTAAAATTTTGATTAACCACGCTCTGATGTGGCCAATTTCATCGGCACAGAGGCTGTGTGGCATGGGGTACTCAAACCATTCGCTCTGGATTTGCTCTGTTTGCAGGGCTTGGTAAGAGCGTTGCGTAACCTGAATGGGAATAACGGGATCTTGTTGGCCGTGGGCAATGAAAATGGGCAGGGTTTTGTGGGCGTTGGAGAGATTGTCTGTCAGAGGTAGGTAGGAGGAGAGAATCAGCAGACCGGCCAGCGGCTCTGGGTAGTGCAGACCACAGTGTAGGGCGATGGCTCCACCTTGGGAGAAACCGGCAAGAATAATGTGTTGATTGCTGATGCCGCGCCGGTTTTCTCGCTGGATTAGCGCTTCGATCTGGCGGCAGGAGGTGAGAATGCCGTCCCGGTCTTGCGGCTGGCTAAAGTCGCTGGAGGTGAGGTCGTACCAAGCGCGCATGGGCTGTTGGCCGTTGAGGGTCACGGGACGGATGGGTGCATGGGGAAAGATAAATCGTACCCCGCCCAGTTTGGAGGGCAATTGCAGTTCTGGCACCAGGGCTTCGAAGTCATGACCGTCGGCCCCTAAGCCGTGCAGCCAGATGATGCTGCTGGTGATGGATTCTGCGGTTTGCAGCTCGACGCATTCTAGGAGTTTTTCTGCTGTTGCCATTGGAGCGGACTGCCTGTGGGTTCTGTTAGAGGAGGCGATTATTTTAGCGCTTTGATTTTCTCGAAGATAGTCAGCCGGTATACTGTTGAAAATTAACAGAAGTGAGCGGTTGTTATGTATTTTTGTTGGTCTCGATGGCTTTTTTTTGCTGTGGTGGCGGGTTTAGCACTGTTAAGTATGCTCAGTGGCTGCGGTTTGAAAGGGCCGCTCTATCTGCCAACGGAAACAACCACGCAAGCTCCATTACCAACAGCAGCTTCTCCGGCTGCTGCAAAAGAGAATTAAAACTTTATGGACTTTTTTCAGTATAAAAATAACCGCTTGTGTGCCGAACAGGTCGATTTGAGTGTATTGGCTGCCGAGCATGGTACGCCGTTGTACGTCTATTCGCGTGCGACTTTGGAGCGTCACTGGCACGCTTTTGATGATGCGTTGGCGGATCGCCCACATCTGGTCTGTTACGCGGTCAAAGCCAATTCCAATCTGGCGCTGCTGAATCTGCTGGCACGTTTGGGATCGGGCTTTGATATTGTCTCTGTGGGTGAGTTGGAGCGGGTGCTGGCGGCGGGGGGAGATCCAGCCAAGGTGGTTTTTTCCGGCGTGGGCAAACGCTCGCTGGAGATTCGTCGTGCGCTGCAGGTGGGGATTCGTTGTTTTAATGTGGAGTCGTTATCGGAGTTGGAACGAATCAACGCCGTGGCGCAGCAGGAGGGTGTGGTTGCACCGGTTTCGTTGCGGGTCAATCCCGATGTGGATGCCAAAACCCACCCTTATATTTCCACAGGTCTGAAAGAGAATAAATTTGGCATTGCGGTGGATCAGGCTCTGGCGGCTTATCAACAGGCGGATGCTTTGCCGCATCTAAAGGTAGTGGGGATTGATTGTCATCTTGGTTCGCAATTGACCGAGATTGCGCCGTTTGTGGATGCGCTGCATCGCATTTTGGCGCTGGTGGAGAAGATCGAAGCGGCAGGTATAGCAATTCAGCATCTGGATTTGGGTGGTGGTTTGGGTATTCGTTATGACGATGAAGAGCCGCCGGAGCCACGTCACTGGGCGGAAGCACTGAACGAGGTGCTGGGGGATCTGGATAAAGAGATCATTATCGAACCGGGTCGTGCCATTGCGGGTAATGCGGGGGTTTTATTGACCGAAGTGGAGTTTTTGAAACCGACAGAGAGCCATAATTTTGCCATTGTGGATGCGGCCATGAACGATCTGCTGCGTCCGGCACTTTATCAAGCGTGGCAAGAAATTGTGCCAGTGCTGCCCCGTGAGGGAGAAAAGGTCTGTTACGACGTGGTGGGACCAATCTGTGAAACCGGTGACTTTTTGGGTAAGGGGCGTGAACTCTGCTTGCAGCAGGGCGATCTGTTGGCGATTCGTTCTGCGGGAGCCTACGGTTTTACCATGAGTTCCAATTACAACAGTCGCCCGCGTGCCGCCGAGGTGATGGTGGACGGTGACGAGGTGCATCTGGTGCGAGCGCGGGAGAATTTACAGCAGTTGCTGGCAGGCGAGAGCCTGCTGCCGGAGTGAGATGAGTATGTTATTGAACTTCACTAAAATGCACGGTTTGGGCAATGATTTTGTGGTCATCAACGCCTTTGAAAAGCCTGTGGAGCTGACGGTTGAGCAGTTGCGTTTTTTGGCGGATCGGCATTGTGGCGTTGGCTGTGATCAGATTTTGCTGGTGGAGCCAGCGCAAAACAGTGAGATGGATTTTCGTTATCGCATCTTCAATGCCGATGGCAGTGAGGTGCAGCAGTGTGGCAACGGGGCGCGTTGTTTTGCCCGTTTTGTGCGTGATGAAGGTCTGACCGATCAGACGGTCATTGCGGTGGAGACGGCGGGTGGCAACATTGTTTTGCATGTGCAAGAGGATGGAGAGGTGCGGGTGAACATGGGAAGACCCCGTTTTGAGCCAGCAACGCTGCCCTTTTTAGCAAGTGAAGCGCTTTTCTATCCTCTTGAGGTGGAGGGTGAGGAATATCAGATTGGTGCTGTTTCGATGGGCAATCCTCATGCGGTGTTGCAAGTCGAGGATGTTGATCGAGCGGAGGTGAGTCGTTTGGGAGCCTTGATTGAACAGCATGAGCGATTTCCTGAGCGGGTCAATGTTGGTTTTATGCAGATCGTTGATCGAGATAATATTTGTTTGAGAGTTTTTGAGCGTGGTGCTAAGGAGACCTTAGCTTGTGGTACTGGCGCTTGTGCGGCGGTGGCGGTGGGGCAACGACAGGGTCTGTTGGCAGAGCAGGTGCATGTCATCTTGCCAGGAGGCCGTTTGTTGATTGAGTGGCAGGGAGAAGATCATGATCTCTACATGACAGGGCCGGCAGAGCGAGTTTATAAAGGAGTTATTCGGTTATGAAGCATCAATTGAGGTCATCGGAGTCCATTGAATTGCCCAGCGAAGCGGAGGTGAAACGTTATCTTGAGTTGCACCCCGATTTTTTTGTGCTCAATGGGGATTCGTTGGAAAACTTACAGTTGCAGCATGAGTGCGCTCCGGCAGCGTCTTTGATTGAGCGTCAGGTGCGGCAATTGCGCAGACGTTCGCAGCAACTAGAGTTGAAATTGCAGGAATTGTTGCAGGCAGCAGGCAATAATGACCGTTTGGCCGAGGCGTTGCAGGAGTTTGCTTTGAACTTGTTTAAAGCCAAAAATTCGCTGGAGGCGTTCTCTTTAACTGAGGCATTGTTGAAAGAGCGTTTTTTGGCTGATGAAGTGTTTATTCGCCTGCAGGTGCCCCCCCCCAAACGGTTGGCAAAACGAAATCGCCACTATTTTGTTGATGATTTGAATCAGCATCCTGCTTTTGCAGAGTTTTTAGGTTTGGAAAAGGTGGTTTGTGGGCGTTTGTCTGTTGACCAGTTTGATTTTTTTGCTCCCCAGATAATGGGTGATGAGGCTTCTTGTGCTTTGATGCCGCTGCGCTGTGAGCAAAGATTGTTGGGGATTATGATGATTGGCAGTCGTGATGCGGGGCGTTTTCATCCGAGTATGGGGGTTGATTTTTTGCAGCACTTCTCGCAGTTGCTTGCGGGGCGTTTGGCAGAGTTTTTCAAGTAGCCTAGGCTGATTGATCATCATGGCCTTTTCGTTTCAGCAGGATGTACAGCAGTTTTTAGCGGTTCTCTCGGTGGAGAGACGTTATTCGCCGTACACCATCGATGCCTATCGGCATGATCTCGGTGATTTTTTACATTTTTGTCAGCAGAACGGCCTCTCTAATTGGAAGATGGTTGGGCAGGCCGAGGTGCAGCGTTATGTCACCATCACACATCAACGGGGGTTGAGTGGTCGTTCTCTGGAGCGTCATTTGTCGGCCTTGCGTTCACTGTTCAAATTTTTGTTGCGCGAAGATAAGGCTGTTCATAATCCGGCGGTCATGGTCGCTGCGCCTGCTGGTGAATACACATTACCGACGATTCCCGATGTGGAGCAGGTGCAGGCTCTGCTGGAGACGATGTTGGTGGGGCGTTTGGGCAGTCGTGATCGGGCGATGATGGAGCTGTTTTACTCTTCCGGATTGCGATTAATGGAGCTGACCTCATTGAACTTGTTGGATTTGGATCATGGTGATGGTTCGGTGCGGGTGCGAGGCAAGGGCAGTAAAGATCGCATCGTACCGGTGGGTGAAAAAGCCTGGCAGGCGATTCGGAGCTGGTTTGTGGCACGAGAGGGCATGGCCAATCTGGATGAACCAGCGCTGTTTGTTTCGCAACGTGGTGGACGTATTTCGGTTAGAGCGATTCAGCTGCGCTTGCGTTATTGGTCAGAGCGTTTGCAGTGGCAACATGCGTTGCATCCACACATGTTGCGCCACGCCTTTGCCAGCCATATTTTGCAGTCCAGTGGTGATCTGCGTGGGGTGCAGGAGTTGCTCGGTCATGCGGATATTGCCACCACGCAAATTTATACCCATCTTGATTTTCAGCATCTGGCAGAGGTTTATGCTCGGACGCATCCTCGGGCGAGAAAAAAATGATGAACGAAAACTAGATGTTATCCCAGACCGAATCGAAGTAACCATCCTGTTTTTGCTCTTTCTTTTCAACCTGTTGGCCGTCATTGGTATTGATTTGAAATTGGGTGAAAAATCCTGTGTGACGCAGAATATCCTTAAATTGGACATTCATGTCTTTGTTCATGATTTTAATATTGGCTCTACTTCCAACTTTGTACATGTGTGAGGGGGTCAGTAGCGAGGTGGGTTGATCCAGAGACATATCTTCTGGAAAAAAGAGACCTTCTTGTGCTTGTTCTCCAGAGAAGCTGGGATTTTTTGTCTCTACATTGACGGCAAAAGCACGTGAAGAGAGGGCTTGCACCCCAATCTCAAAGGTCTGTTTCTCCAGAAAGCGCATCCAACGTATGACACCAATTCTCCACGAGGCATTGCCATTGCGATCATTTTCTCGCAGTCCAAGAATTTCACCAACGTGAGCTTTTGATTGGTTGCTACCGCGTCGAATGAGACCAAAACCACCTGGGCTGGTATTGAGCAGGCTCCATTGTTGGTCGTCCTTTTTGGCTTGTGGTTTGTTGTTCTGCTTGTTTTCAGACTGTTTTTTATCTTCCACTTCTTGACTGTAGAGGTTGTTAAACACATTGCCACTGGCCACGTTTTCCCAAGAATCTGAGCTGATCTGGCCGCCGCGTGAAGCGGGATGATTGATAAAAGCGCCGCCGCCGGTGCGACGTTCTTCAATGGGAATAATTTGCAGATGCATCATGTCGGGGGCGAAGCTATCACGCGCTAGTGGTTTTTTTGTGGCGAGGGCGCTGGTTGCGGCAACCTCGGCCAGAATGCTGTCGTGAATGGCTTTCAGGCCGATCTCTACTGTGGCCGAGGTCTTTTTTGGAATGCGGCTGTGGGCACGTTCGACACTCATGCCCCAGTTGACCCACAGGCGTTTTTGCGCGTTGGGGGGCAAGCCGTCACCTTCAAGTAGCGGGGAGTTAACGTCTTCGTCTTCGTTCATGTGGATGCTGAGTTTAGCCAGCAGTTTACGCACGTCTAACCAGCGTATTTTGGCACCAAAGGTGGGGCGCAGATAATCGAGACTGACAGGGGGTTTGTCGCTGTCCAGATTGACTCCAAATAGGCGGCCTAGCGGAGCGGTATTTTGGCTCAGTTGCAGATTACAGAGTTCGGTCCACTCTTCTAGGTCGGTGTAAATGCGTTCCGCTTCGCCTCGGTGCAGGGTCTCTGGGTGTGCCAAAGCGAGCATAAGGGCACGTTTGTAAACTTGGCTGATGCTGAGTTTATCAAGCCGTTGTAACTCGGAATCTTTGATGGCCAAGTCGTGCAGCGAGTTCTCTTCGGCGTAACTGTAAAGTTGGTGTAAATCGTACCAGAGGCTTTCCGGAATCAGGGTGTAGACTTGCGCGCAACGTAACATGACTTTAGAAAGGTAGCTCATGGCGCGTTGCAGGCTGAGGCTGATGTAGCGGTTGTTGAGTTGAGAGCGTTCTTGGGTACCGTCATTGATAACGATTTTGTAACCGTAGGCCATCTCTTGTAATAAGGCCAAGTCGAGGTCGAAAATTTTGCGTGATCTTTCCGGCAGAGGCAGGCTCAGAGAGAGGTAACGCTTCTGTAAATGAGAATTAAGAGTCTGTGCTAGGGGGCGAAACGATTCGAGATAGTCCAGACGTTGGCGAGGAGAAATTATTTCCCTATTCATTTTCTTTAGCGTGGTAAAAAATGCCCGTATCGACTTTTGAACCGTGTTTTCTTGCTGTTCCGACAACCATTTTTTCACCGTACGCGGTGAGGCACAGAATGAAGCAAACTCGGTTTTTTCTTGGCTTGGAATACAGAGCTTCATGATCGATTAGGATGCCTCAGACTTACCATAAAAACATAACCTGTTTAAGTTCCATGAATTGTACCAGTTTCCTCAATGCCACAACATAATCTGTTTTTAACCTAGGTAATGCAGGGAGGGGGTTATCGCTTGCTTGTCGGTAATTTGTCAGATTTAGCATCCTTGTTTGACTTTTGTTCATGTCGTTTCAGCTGGGCGGGGAAAAGCAAAAAAGGGAGAGGTTGCTCAGGCCCTCTTTGGTGTAGAATTGCCGCTATTCGATTCAAAGGGAGAGTCACCTTGGAGCAGTATCGTGGAACGACAATCATCTCCGTGCGGCGCGGCAATCAGGTCGTGATTGGCGGGGATGGTCAAGTAACCTTAGGCAATACGGTCATGAAAGGCAATGCGCGTAAAGTGAGGCGTCTTTATAATGATCGCGTGATTGCCGGTTTTGCGGGCGGCACCGCCGATGCGTTTACCTTGTTTGAACGTTTTGAGGCCAAATTAGAGATGTACTCGGGTAACTTGACCCGAGCGGCGGTGGAAATGGCCAAGGATTGGCGAACCGATCGTATGTTACGTCGTTTGGAAGCGTTGTTGGCGGTGGCGGATGCGGAGAGTTCGCTGATCATCTCGGGTAATGGCGATGTCATTGACCCAGAACAGGGGCTGATTGCCATCGGTTCCGGTGGGCCGTTTGCTCAGGCTGCTGCTAAAGCGTTGTTGGAAAACAGCGAGCTGAGTGCGCGCGATATTGTTGAAAAGAGCCTCAATATCGCCGCTGACATCTGTATCTACACCAATCAAAATTTAACCATTGAAGTGCTGGAGACCTCTGAGTCTGCATTGTAACCCTTAGGAAGTGTGCTGAAGTTATGTCACAGATGACCCCGCGAGAAATTGTTCAAGAGCTGGACAAACACATTATTGGTCAGAATGCCGCCAAACGAGCGGTGGCGATTGCGCTGCGTAATCGTTGGCGACGCCAGCAGGTGGATGTCAGCCTGCGCAATGAGATCACGCCAAAAAATATCTTGATGATCGGCCCCACTGGGGTGGGCAAAACGGAAATTGCGCGTCGTTTGGCCAAACTGGCTAATGCACCATTCATCAAAGTGGAGGCGACCAAGTTCACCGAAGTGGGTTATGTTGGGCGCGATGTTGAGTCGATTATCCGCGATCTGATGGATGTGGCTATTAAAGTAACCCGTGAGCAAGAGATGGAAAAAGTCCATTTTCGTGCTCAAGAGGCCGCCGAAGAGCGTATTTTGGATGCTCTGTTGCCGCCGTCGCACGACGGTTTTGGCAATAAAGAAGGGTTCAATGAGAACAGCACGCGGCAGAAATTCCGCAAAATGTTGCGTGAACGCAAGTTGGATGAGCGCGAAATTGAGATTGATCTGATCGCGCCGAACGTGGGAGTGGAGATTATGGCCCCTCCCGGCATGGAAGAGATGACTCAGCAGTTGCAGGGCATGTTTCAGAACATGGGGTCGCAGCAGAGCAAAAGCCGCAAATTGAATGTAGCCGAGGCGTTCAAGCTGCTCACCGATGAAGAAGCAGCCAAATTGGTCAATGAAGAAGAGATCAAACTCAAAGCGTTGGATAACGTCGAGCAGAATGGCATCGTCTTCTTGGATGAGATTGATAAAGTCACCCGCCGTGGCGAACAGAGCGGCGGTGATGTTTCTCGTGAAGGGGTGCAGCGGGATCTGCTGCCGCTGGTGGAGGGCTGTACCGTTTCGACCAAATTCGGCATGGTGAAAACCGATCACATCCTTTTTATCGCCTCTGGTGCCTTTCATCTGGCCAAACCATCTGATTTGATTCCTGAGTTGCAGGGTCGTCTGCCGATTCGAGTTGAACTGCAAGCGTTGGACAGTGATGATTTTGTGCGGATTTTGACCGAGCCGGATGCCTCCTTGACCGAGCAGTATTCTGCTCTGTTGGAGACCGAGGGAGTGCCGTTGAGCTTTAGCGAGGCAGGCATCAAACGCATTGCGGATGCGGCTTGGCAAGTCAACGAACGCACCGAAAACATCGGCGCACGTCGTTTGCACACAGTAATGGAACGCTTGTTAGAAGAAGCTTCGTTTGCAGCGGCGGATCTGCCAGAGGGCGAAACGATCAGTGTGGATGTGGCTTACGTCGATGAGCACCTAGGTAACTTGGTGCAGGACGAAGATTTGAGCCGCTACATCCTATAAAGAATTTTATTTTGGAGAGTTATTGTTATGCCTAAACCGACGGATATCACCTATCACCGTGAGTCACGACTGTTGGATTTGACCTTCGACGATGCTTATTCATGCAGTTTGAGTGCAGAGTATCTGCGTACCTTTTCCCCTTCTGCAGAAGTTCAGGGACACGGTCCTGGGCAAGGGGTGCTGCAATACGGCAAGCAGGATGTGATGATCCAAGCCATTGAGCGAGTGGGTAATTACGCCTTGTTGTTCAAGTTTGATGACAATCACGATACCGGCATCTTCTCGTGGGAGTATCTGCATCGTCTGGGTAAAAATGCCGATGCCAATTGGGCAGATTATCTGCAACGTCTGGAAGCGGCGGGCAAAAAACGCAATATGGATTGAGGCTATGAAAAAACAGACTCATTTTGGTTATCAGCAAGTGGATGCCGAAGAGAAAGCAGGCAAAGTAGCCGAGGTGTTTCACTCGGTCGCGAGTAAATACGATGTCATGAACGACCTGATGTCGATGGGTGTGCATCGAGTCTGGAAGCGTTTTGCCATCGGTCAGGCTGGAGTTCGGGCAGGGCATCGGGTCTTGGATCTGGCTGGGGGAACCGGTGATCTGGCCTCTAAATTGGCCGAGCGTGTCGGTCCCAGCGGTGAAGTGATCTTGTCAGACATCAACGCTTCTATGTTGCTGGAAGGCCGAGATCGCTTGTTAGAAGAGGGTAAGGTCAATAATACCCGCGTGGTGCAAGCCAACGCGGAGTGCCTGCCTTTTCCCGACAACTACTTCAACTGCATCACCATCGCTTTTGGTCTGCGCAACGTCACCGACAAAGACAAAGCGCTGCGTTCCATGTTGCGGGTCTTGAAACCGGGTGGACGTCTGTTGGTGTTGGAGTTCTCCAAACCGACGGCTGCTTTAGCGCCGATTTACGATTTTTACTCGTTTAAACTGCTGCCGTTGATGGGCAAGGTGGTGGCCAACGATGCGGAGAGTTACCGTTATTTGGCCGAGTCGATCAGGATGCACCCAGATCAAGAGATGCTCAAAGAGATGATGCTCAGTGCGGGTTTTGAGCGTTGTGAATACTTTAATCTCAGCGGTGGCATTGTGGCGCTGCATCGAGGTTATAAGTTTTGATCCTTCCGGATCCCTTGATTGCTCTGCTTGAAACTGCTTTTAATACCTTGCTAGAGTTGGATGAGGGGGCGGAGCGCCGTCTTGCTGCCATGCAAGGCAAGGTGATCACGGTGCAGCTTGAGGGCTTGGATCTGCGCCTTAATTTTGCTCCCGAAGCTTCAAAAATGCGGCTGCTCAAATCGTTTGAAGCCGAACCGGATACGCTTATCTTCGGTACCCCTCTCTCTCTGTTGTCACTAAAAAACCAGCCTGGTCGCGCTCTGTTTAGCGGCGAGGTTTCGATTCAGGGTGATGTGATATTGGGGAAAAAGTTTAGTCGCCTGTTTGAGCAGTTGGACATTGATTGGTCGGAGCATCTCTCTGCGTTGCTGGGTGATTTCCTCTCCTATCGACTGGAGCGAGGGGTTAAGCAGTTGCAGAGTTGGGGCGCGCGCAGTCGCTCTTCTTTGCAGCAAGACGTTGCTGAATATCTACAAGAAGAGGCGCAAACTCTGCCACCGGCCTACCGCGTTGAGCAGTTTTTGGGACAAATAGAAGAGCTGCGCAGTGATGCAGATCGTCTGCAGGCGAGGGTGGATCGCTTGTTAAATTTATCGGCTGAGGAGTCTGTGAAATGATCGGGCCGACACAGGTTTTGCGTCTTTTTCATATCAATCGAGTGTTGTTGCGCCACGGTCTGGATGAAATTGTTTTTGCCACTCATCTGTTTCGCCCGATTCGCTTTCTGTTGCTGCTCTCGCCGTGGTACTGGTTCAAAACCGAGCAACGGGGCGCTCCTCGCGGGGTGCGCATTCGCCGTGCCTTGGAAGAATTGGGGCCGATTTTCATCAAATTTGGTCAGTTGCTCTCCACTCGTCGCGATTTGCTGGCCGATGACATCGCCGATGAGTTAGAAAAACTGCAAGATCGGGTGCCGCCATTTGATTCTTTGCGCGCCAAAGCTCTGATTGAAGCCGCTTTAGGCTCTTCGGTGGAAGAAGCTTTTGCTCGTTTTGAGATTGAACCGTTGGCCTCGGCTTCCATTGCTCAGGTACACGCCGCGCAATTGAAAGACGGTCGTGAGGTGGTGGTTAAAGTGCTGCGGCCTGATATTTTAGATGTGATCAAACGCGATGTGGCACTGCTCTACATCGTTGCTGGTTTGGCCGAACGTTTTTGGTCGGAAGGGCCGCGTTTGCGTCCACGTGAGGTGGTGGCGGAGTACGAAAAGACCATTTTGGATGAGCTGGATCTGGTGCGTGAAGCAGGCAACGCCAATCAGCTGCGGCAGAATTTTATCGACTCGGAGATTCTCTATATTCCAGAGATTATCTGGCCGATGACGCACAAAAACGTCATGGTGATGGAGCGAATCTACGGTGTACCGGTTAGCGATCTCAAGCAGCTCAAAGAAAAGCAGGTTGATTTTAAACTCTTGGCTGAGCGAGGGGTGGAGACTTTTTTTACTCAGGTGTTCCGTGATAACTTTTTTCATGCGGACATGCATCCTGGCAATGTTTTTGTTAACTGTGATAATCCACACGATCCGAGATACATCGCGGTGGATTTTGGCATTGTTGGCAGTCTTTCGCCGGATGATCAGCGCTATTTGGCAGAAAACCTGTTGGCCTTTTTTCACCGTGATTACAAACGGGTGGCGCAGCTGCATGTGGATTCTGGCTGGGTGCCGGTGGGCACACGAGTGGATGAGTTTGAGGCAGCGATTCGTACCGTTTGCGAGCCGATTTTTGAGCGTCCGTTAAAAGAGATCTCCTTTGGCCAACTGCTGGTGCGTCTGTTTCAGACTGCGCGGCGCTTTGATATGACGATACAACCGCAATTGGTCTTGTTGGAAAAAACTTTGTTGAACATTGAAGGTTTGGGGCGGCAGCTCTATCCCGACTTGGATCTTTGGCAGACCGCCAAACCATTTTTAGAGCGCTGGATGAGTGAGCAGGTGGGCCCTCGTGCGGTTTGGAATTCGGTCAAACAGGAGTTGCCCACTTGGGGTGAGGCGCTGCCGAGATTGCCCGGTTTGCTTTATGAGTTGTTGCAACATGCCCATGAAGATCGCCTTAAAGCCAGTTCGCAGGTGGATGAGTTGGCACGGCTGAGGTTGGAGATGCGTCAAGCCAATCGGCGTACGGTGTTGGCCATCGTTGGGGTGGGTTTGGTTTTGAGTGCGGCGGTGATCTTTGGTCTGGATGGTTATCAGCCATTGATGTTGGTGGGTGCGCCGTTGGCAACGTGGGTTTTGGGTCTGGCTGGGGGTGTGCTTTTGCTCTCGGCGTTTTCGGAGGTGAGAGATTAGTTATCTTGGCCTGTTATAAAGTCTTTTTAGAGTCTCTCAAGGCCGCATGTCATGTCCAGCGTTGCATCGTCCCATTCATTGTCTCTCTCCGCAGCTCACAAAGTTGTTAAGGTTCTGGCGCTTTCTCAGCAGCAAGAGGCATCAAAACAGAAGGTGCCTACGCAAGCCATTTCTCGCGGTGAGTACATTGCTGCACCAAAAGCGTGTTCTCAGCAGGATGCAGAACCGGTTCGGATTGCGAGTGGTTGGACAGATTCTGCTGCCAAACAGATCAATTTTTATCAGCAGCATCAAGGCCTTGATGCCAGCTCTTGGCCTTTGTTAGGCCTTAACATTGATTGTTTGTTGTGATTATTTGGCCGTTGCCTATTTGTTTGAGCGATTTTTTATCGCCAAGAGCAGGGTGAATAATAAAATGCTGCCTTGCAGTAACACCCCTTGCAGATTTGGAAAGATCCCCAGTAATTCAATGCTGGGTATATCAATGGGAGTAAGCGGTAACTCCCCAGTTTTTTGCAAAGCAGAAATCCCTTTGCCAACAAAAACAGTGCTGACCATTAACATACAGATCGTGCCTGCTCGCAACGCCGAGAGAGATGTGATGTTGTAACAGAGACGCTGTAATAACCAAAGCATGATGGTGAAGATAATTAAAGCGCTGATGAACCCCAATAAGATTAGGCTTTGGCCTTCTAGATTGGCTTGATTCCAAAGTGTGGGGTAGGCCAATAGCAGTTCAAAAATGTCTCGATAGGCAACCACAAAAACCAAGATAAACATGCCAGATAACACTTTGTCACTGAGTGCCTTTTCGCCAACTTTGTCTTGTGGGTATTGCTGCTGTGCTTCGTTATTCAGTCGTAAGGCGTTATAAATCAGCAGAATAATGGCAAGCAAAGAGGTTAAGAACTCTTTGGTCTCGTTGCCCGTACCAAAAGAGAGGTTTAGGTCATTGGCAAAAATCGAAGTAACAATGCTGAGTATTAAAGCACTTAGGAGGCTGAAATAGAGTAAGTGATAAACACCGGATGTGGCGGTTTTTAACAGCAGCATGGTGACAATCAGAATGATTAACAGCGCTTCAAAGGCTTCTTCTAATAACAGGATTACCGAATTTTTATAGGCTGTTACTGAGTCGATCAGGGTGCTGGAGAGTCTCTTTTCTGTTTTTTGCAGTTGATAGTCCAGTACCTCAAGTTGCTGTTTTAACAGTGATAGATCTTTACCGCTGCGAATTGATTTACGATAATTGAGCATATTAACTTCAATGTCTCGTAGTAGGCGAGGGGCGATGGCGCTTAAGTTGTCTTCTATCGGTTCGAAGCCTTGTAGATAGGCATCAATAGCCAGTTGGTAGGCTTCGTGTTTGTCATTATGTTGATAGGCATAGAGACTTTTTTGCAGTGCTTGACGTGCCTTGTTGAGAGGCGTTTCGGAGTCACTAAAAAACAGTACCCGTGGGGTGTAGCGTAAGAATGCCAACAAAGATAGGCTCTGCTCACCGTATTTTTCCACTGCCTGATGCGGGCTAATGGTGGCCAAGGTTTGAGGGTTAGAAAGTGGGTGTTGCTTGCCTATGGTGTTCCATAATTTTTCCCCTTGTTGATATTCTTGTTCACTGGCTGCCAGTTGACCGACATAAAAGGCCAAGCTCCAGCGTTCAAGATTACTGAACTCTGGATAGGCTCGCATGGCACTGCTATCGACCCCGATACTGATGGTGCTGTAGAGACCGTACAGAGTACGTTCCAGATAGCGGTTTCGATCCAGAAAATTGATTGGGCGAGGTTTCAGTGCGGCGGCCAAAGGTCCATTACCATCGCCCTGTTTGCCGTGGCATTGAGCGCATTCTTGGGTGAAAATTTGTTCGGCACGTTCCATATCCAACTCAGCGTTGGGTACTACGATGACATCATATTGGTTGATCAATTCAAAGCGCAGTTTACCGATAAGATTGCTTATGCCTTTACTTTTTTGTTTTTCTTTGATCATTTTGTGTAGCTTAAGGGCGAGGGAGAAAATATCACTTTGGCGGCGACCGGTGGGCAGTAGCTCAGCTAAAACGACGATGGTGGTTGAAAACTCCAGCATTTCCTTATATTCGCTATGATTTTGAATCATGCCGTCTTGAATGGCTTCTGGGTAATCGAGGGCAACGTAATCGATCATTTGCAGCAGGCGTTGCGCTTTAGAGTCAGCCGGTGCCGCGACACCGATATTGATGCTGAAGAGTAGAATGGCAAGTAGTAATGTGGATAGTTTATTCATGATAGCGACCTGGCTCTGTGAGGGACTGTTTCTAAGTGTATTTGATGGCAGAGGCTTTAGATCCTACAGCAAGGAGCGCATCTCTGTCCTTTTCAGGAGATCAGAAGCAGGGCAAGCGCATATAAAAAAATCTAGTTGAAGTTTCAGTCAAAAGTGTAAAG
>CAZTQX010000012.1:0-18550 GCA_964615985.1 uncultured Gammaproteobacteria bacterium
GATTAGTGGTGTTTAGTTGCTCTTTAAGCTGCTGTATTTGTTGAGTGTCTGTGGCTAATTGCCTGATTTTTTGCTGGGTTTTACTCAGTTGGCTGGGCTTTAAAGGTGATTGATCAGTTTTAACAAAATTGATTTTTGTGGGCAGTTCGCTGAAAAAGGTTTGAAATTGTTGATGTTCTTGCAGGTATTGGCGGACTTTATTAATGGTTTGTTGTGGTGTTTTCTGATCGGTAAACGATTCGGGGAGTTGAGCCAGCAGATCGTCAATTTGATGAATGTGAGGGTTGTTTTGGATCGGGGTCGCTTTGCTCTCAACGCTGAGCGGATAGATCAGGCCGCCGAGAAACAGCGCACAGAGCAACACAATGGCGACCCCTTTGACCGAGATAAACCCCAATACTTTGGCCTCACCTTCGCCGCCTAAAATATCAGTGCGAAATTTGGCATTTAGAATCAGCGCCAGAACCAAAGCAGATAGGAGCAGGGCGCAGACACCGGCAATCAAAAGGGGAAGATAGTCGGTGTTCATACGCTTTGCCTACTCTGATTTAGCCTGATGATAATGACCTTAACCGCTGGCCTAGGATTTTGCAGCCAATTTTTTCTCCCACGCCAAAGCGGTGGAGATAATCGCTTCCAGATCGTCGTGATGGGGCTGCCAACCCAGTGTGCTGCGGATCAAATCGGCTCCGGCGATCAGCTCCGGTGGATCACCCGCGCGACGTGGCTCTTCGATGATGTTGAGTGGTTTGCCGTTGACCTTCTCCACCATTTGTAACACTTCGCGGACACTGTAACCGTGACCGTAACCGCAGTTGAGTGCCGTGCTTTCGCCACCACCGCGCAGATATTCCAGTGCTTTGAGATGTGCATCGGCGAGATCTTCCACGTGGATGTAATCCCGAATGCCGGTGCCATCGGGGGTTGGGTAGTCAGTACCAAAGATGGAGATGCTCTCTCGTTTGCCCACCGCCACCTCACAGGCCACCTTGATGAGCAGGGTGGCATTGGGAGTACTCTGGCCGATGCGTCCTTCGGGATCACAACCAGCGACATTGAAATAACGCAGCGCCACACTGCTCAAATCCGTCACTGCCGACAGATCGCGCAGCATGTATTCGGTCATCAATTTGGACATGCCGTAGGGATTGATGGGTGCTTTGGGGGTCTCTTCGGTGGCGGGCAGTTGCTCGCGGCTTGGCATTCCATAAACCGCCGCTGTGGAGGAGAAGATAAAGTGCTTGATTCCCGCCTCTTGACAGCATTCCAGCAGATTGCGGGTGCAGCAGGTGTTGTTGCCATAATATTTCAGCGGATTGTTGACCGACTCCGGCACCACGGTGTGGGCGGCAAAGTGGATTACCGACTCCACGTCGTACTCTTTAAGAAGCTTGCTCACCAGTGCCTTGTCGCCGGTATCGCCGATGACCAGCTCGCCGTAGAGTACCGCTTCGGCAAAACCGGTGGAGAGATTATCCAAAACGACGATGCGCTCGCCCGCTTCGCCCAATTGACGTACCACATGGCTGCCGATGTAACCGGCTCCGCCGCTGACCAAAATTGCTTTTTGACTCATTTTTATTAGCTCCTTGAGACCCTTTCCGTGGCCTTTGATCGGTTATTGTTGCAAAGCATAACAACAGTGGTAAAAGATTGTGAACACTGTTCCATTGTCGTTAGAGGCGGTTTGGGGCGTTTATTAAGGATATTGTCGGATAATGGTTTTTATGCAGGGCGTTGAACTGTGTTCAAGATCACCGGCAGTGAGATGTATGGCTGTTAAGCTCGGTTTAAGAAATGGAGTGAGGACGATAGGATGATCAGGTTACGAGTTGGTTTATGGGTGTCACTGCTGCTCTCTCTGCTGTTGAGCGGTTGCTCGCAGCCAGAGAGTGCGGTGGTGGTGGAGGGCAATTTCCCCATTGTCTATGTGCAGCGCCAAAACAGCACCATGGGCAGTCCGGTGGACGGCATCCGTTGGGCAGCGGGGGGGGATCTCTTCTGGCGTGATCTGGCCTCGCCGAGTGTGGAGCCGATCAATCTGACCGGCGGTTATACCCAAGGTCAGGGGGATGTCTCTGACCCTGAAGTCTCCTATGATGCCAGCAAAATCATCTTCTCTATGAAAGGCCCCAACGATGCCAGTTGGAATCTTTGGCAGTATCAGATTGCCACCAAAAAATTGAGCCGAGTGATTGGTGATGATCTGTTGGCCGCAGCGGGCAACGATGTGGATCCAGCTTATTTGCCCGATGGCCGCATTGTTTTCTCGTCGGATCGCCAGAGCAAAAGTCGTCAGTTGATGCAGGCGGAAGGCATGGAGCCGTTCGCCACACGGGACGAGTACGAGCGTGAAGCGAGCATTGTGCTGCATACCATGAACGCCGATGGCAGCAGCATAGAGCAGATCTCCTTTAACCAGAGTCACGACCGTAATCCAACGGTGCTGAAGAGCGGTGAACTGTTGTACTCCCGCTGGGATCATGTGGGCAGCAAAAACCATTTTCCACTCTTTTTTAGCAACCCTGACGGCACTAACCTGTTTGTGCTTTACGGTGCCTTTAGCCCAGGCAACAGTTACCTGCATCCTCGTGAGATGCAAGATGGCCGCATTATCACCTCGGTGATGCCGTTGTTGGGAACTCACGAAGGCGGTGCGTTGCTGATCATCGACAAAGATAATTTTACCGACATTGATCAAGCGGCTTTTGATGGCGTGACCGGCAGCGGCCAGCAGCAGGCAACCCTGTTTGAGCTGCCGCTGGGGCGTGAGATCTCGCAGAAGGGGCGGTACACCACCCCTTATCCGCTTTGGGATGGAAGCAATCGAGTGTTGCTGAGTTGGAGTCCGTATCAGCCGGTGAATAAGGTGAATCCCTTCAGTGGGGTAAGTGAAGTAGTGGAGGGGCTGCCCCGTTACGGCATCTACATGTTTGACTTGCAAACTAAAACCCAGCGCCCCATTGCCCTTGCGCCCGAAGGCTGGGTATTGACCGATGCCATTGCGGTGATGCCGCGTCAGCGGCCTTTTGTGGTGCCGGATAAACCCCTTAACGCCGCTTTGGTCGCCGAAGGCAAGGCGATTCTGAATGTCAAAAGCGTCTACGACACCGATCAGGTGGATCTGATGGGCGAGAGTGTTTTGCTAGCCACAGAGAGTTTGCCGATGTTGAACGGCAAGCCGGATTTAGCACGTCTTAAAGACCCACTCCAGACTAGTGCTGCGCAGCGGCCAGCGCGTTTTCTGCGTGTCAGCCGAGCGTTGCCCACACCTCCGGGGATCTCGCGAGAATTTATTGGTGAGTCTCGTTTTGAGATGCAGCAGATTTTGGGTTACGCCCCTATCGAGCCGGATGGTTCGTTCAAGCTCAAAGTGCCTGCGGACACACCGTTGGCGTTGTCGGTGGTGGATGCCAGTGGCCGTGCCTTGCAGATGCACACCAACTGGGTACAGGCCCGACCCGGTGAGACTCGTACCTGCAACGGTTGTCACTCACCACGGCGTGGCAGTGCTTTGAACACTGCACCGATCAGCGGCAATCATCCCAATACCTTGCTGCTGGCAGAAAACGGTGAGTCGATGGCGGAGACGCGGACGCGATTGGATGCCACGGCACTCGATTTGGCTGCCAACCCACACTTTGTCGATGTTTGGACCGATCCGGCGGTGCGTCTGTCTGATGCGGAGTTGTTGTTGGATTACAGCGGCTTGAGTACGCCAGCGCCACAAAACGGCATGATCAATTATGCCGAGCATATCCAGCCGCTCTGGAGCGTGAGTCGAGGTGGGGGTGTCCAAACCTGTGTGCGCTGTCATAATGGCACCGATTTTACAGCGAGTTTGGATCTGAGTGATGCCTTCGGTGCCAGTGGTCGTTTGACCTCTTATGAGTCGCTGTTGATCGGCAAACCGCAGTTGGACAGTGCCGGTCTGCCAATCGTGCAGGTCAATGACGGTGAGGTCACTCTTTTGCGCCAAGCGCCGCTGGTGAATGTGGGTAACTCGCGGGGGACGTCCCGCTCCAGTGCTTTGCTGGAAAAACTCAACGAGCAGGAGCTGTTGGCCACTGCGCCTCTGCAACCGTTCACGCTGGATCACAGGCCGATGCTTAATTCCAGTGAAAAGAGGTTGATCGCGGAGTGGATTGATCTGGGAGCGCAGTACCGTAACGATCCTTACGGCGCGGATGCCAACGGCAATGGCCAGCGTGATCTGGCTGAGCTGAGTCAGGCGGCGGTGGGGCTGGATGAGAAGGTCTTTGAACAGGAGGTGCAGCCGATTTTGATGGCGCGTTGCTCTTCCTGCCATCAACCCTTCGGCAGCAGCAGCGGCGTACCGGATCTGAGCGCGGCCAACAGCAATTTTGTCGGACGTAACTTTGTTCTCACCGGCAACCTTTTGGGAGATTTTAATGTGACCGTGGCTATGATCAGTGACATCTGTATCCCAGCCAACAGTGCGCTATTGGCGCGAGCGGTGAACATCGAGACGGATCGGCCACCGCATTTGTCGGTTAACGGTGCGGCGGTGCTGTCGCCCACGGAGCTGGATTACTTGACGATCTCCGCTTGGATCAGCGCGGCGGGGGCGGCCAATGGTTGTCCGTAAGCGGCTTTGGCAGCGGGCTTCATTGGTCGGTTACTTGTTGTTACTGGCCGCTTGTCAAGATGTCACTGTGGAGCCGCAACAGGAGCAGGGCTTGGCGTTGTGCAAAAGTGATTATCAGCGTTGCATTGATCCTATTTTTCATACGGACATCAATAACAACGGCTTGAGTTGTTCGGCCAGTGGTTGCCATAATTCGGCCACCGGTTCGGGTGGCGGTTTTAAGGTGTTTGTGAGTCCGGCGCTTAATTCAACTCAGATGGAGCAGAATTTTATCACCGCCAAAGCCTTTGCTAATTTGGATCAGCCGGTTAACAGCAAATTGTTGTTGGAGCCGTTGCAGGGCATTTCGGCCATCAGCGGTACGCATACGGGTGGCGATATTTTCTCGAATAAAAACGACCTCTGTTATCAGGCCGTGTTGGGCTGGATTAGCAATCGAGTGGAGCAGGAGGATAGCCCCAGCTGCGGTCAGTGTCTGCCGCTGGAGCTGAGTCGCTGTGGTTTTTAGTCGTGGCGCTTTGTTTCTACTGCTGATGTTACTGGCCACAGCAGCGCGTGCTGAGCAGATGACGCTTTGGGTGGTGGAGCCTTTTGTGCAGTTGCGCACGGGGCCGGGAGAGGCTTATCCGCGCTTTTATGCCGTTGAGAAGGGTGAAAGTCTGCGTTTGCTGCGACGTAAAACCAGTTGGTTTAAGGTGCGTGCAGCCAGTGGCAAAGAGGGCTGGATCAACCAAAAACAGTTGGAGCAATTGCGTTTTCGAGATCGTGCCACGCTAAAACTGCGTCCCGTTGCCAAAGTGGATTATTTGGCGCGTCGCTGGGAGGTGGGTTTTGCGGGGGGTGTTTTTGCTGGAGATCCTCTGGTGGTGGTGCGTGGCGGTTATCGTTTTAACCCCAATCTGCTGTTGGAAGCGGGGTTGTCGAAGGTGAGCGGGGTCTTTTCCAGCTCGAATATTTATCAACTGTCATTGGTCTCAAGGCCGATGCCGAAGCTCACTTGGGCACCTTATTTTAGTTTGGGGGTGGGGCGGTTTGAAAATCGACCTCGCTCCACTTTGGTGGATGCACGTTTTGTGGATGCGACCGCCATCACCGCCGGTTTGGGAGTGAGGCGTTATATTGGTCGTCGTTTCCTGTTGCGCTTGGATCTGAAAGATTACCTGCTGCTGGTGGATGATAATCAGGCGGATGAACATACGGAGTGGTTATTGGGTGTTTCAGCATTTTTTTAAAGGCGTAATGGTTAAGGGACTGTTTTTGTTACTGTCGCTGACGGTGCCATTGAGTGCCGCGCCATTGCAGGAGCGTGAGGTGGTTATTGAACCGGAGGTGTTGCGTCCCAAAATTGTGGAGCCGAATATTGATGCCTTGGATTTTGAGTTGGGTCTGTTTGCGGGTGTCTTGAGTCTGGAAGGTTTTTCCAGTGAGCCTCTTTACGGTGTGCGTCTGGCTTTTTATGTTACGGAAGCTCTGTTTTTAGACGCTTCTTATGGTCGCTCAACGCTGCAAGACAGCAGTTATCGGCAATTGGGTTTGGTGATTTTTCCTCAAGAGCAGGCGTCGTTAGACTTTTATCAGTTGTCGCTGGGCTATAATTTATTTCCTGGTGAGGCTTTTTTAGGTAAGAATCGCGCTTGGAACAGTGCTTTTTATCTGCTCGGTGGGGTGGGAAATGTGCGTTTTATTGAGCAAGATCATTTTAGTTATGGTTTGGGGTTTGGGTATCGAGTGATACCGATGGAGTGGCTTAATCTGCGCGTGGATGTCAGAGATCAGCTGTTTGAGAGTGATCTGCTGGGGGTAAAGAGCTTGACTCACAATCTGGAAGTGAGTTTTGGAGCCAGTTTTTATTTTTGATCTGTTGATGGATGTGAGAACGACGATGAGCGAAGACAAAATGGATAATCAAGTTTCAAGGAAGAGTGCTTGGCTAGGGACGTTGTTGCTGCTGAGCAGCGCGGTCTTAGCCGAATTGCCGGAGGAACGTGCGGATCTGACCTATCGTTACTCTCAAGGCGATGGCCAGCAGCTGAATGCTCCTGGCGTGGCGTTGAGTAAGCGTTTTGCTGATCGTTATGCACTGTCGTTTGCTTATCAGCAGGAGTCAGTGAGTGGTTTGCCAGAGGATCTTTTGGCCAGTGCCAGCCCAACGCAAGAGCAGCGTGATGCCACTGATTTTGGTATTGATTATCAGTTTTCTAACTCTATGATGAGCATGACCTACAGTCGCAGCGAAGAGGCGGATTATGAGAAGAATCGTTTTTCCTTAGGCGTTTCTCACGCTTTGGCTGGTGATCGTACCGTCAGTTTGGCTTTTTCTCGCGGCGTGGATCAGATCTTGGATCTGAGTAATTCAGATTTTGAGGCTTCAGCAGAGCATTTTACTTACAAGGTCGGATTGTCGCAGCTGCTGCGCAATGATTTGAGCCTGAGTTTTAATTTTGAATCGCTCAATGACAGTGGTTATCTGAATAACCCTTACCGTCGTTTGCAGGGGATTAACAGCGGTGTGGAGCTGTACCCTGATACCCGCAGCAGTAATGTCTTTGCCTTCGGTGCTAAAAAGTTGTGGTCAGCACAACACAGCGGTCATATTGATTATCGTTATAGTTCGGATACTTGGCAGGTGGCGGCGCAGAGTTTGGAGCTGGGTTACAGCAGTCAATTCAGTCGTGATTGGTTATTGGATCTCTATTATCGGCATTATTCTCAAGATCAGGCCAATTTTTATCAGGACAGTTTTGCACAAAACTTTAATTTTATGGCCAGTGATAAATTGTTGAGTCGTTATCAGAGTAATACGCTGGGAGCAAAAGTCAGTTTTGATTTGACCGCCCCGCGCCAGTGGGGTTTGGATAAAGGCTCGTTTAATCTCTCTTACGAGTTGATGGAGTTTGATTATGATGATTACAGCGATTTGGATGGCAATGCCTACCGTTTTGGAGCCAACAGTTTGCAGCTTTATCTGTCGGTTTGGTATTGAGCCGTTGTTATAAGCCGTGATGAAAAATCGAGCCGGTTTTGCGCTGTTATTGGCTTTTTTGATCAGTACTCCGTTGCTGGCTGAACCCAGCTTTAAAGAGCTGGAGAGTCGCAGCCGCGCCTTGAAGTTGCAGTTGTTGCAGCTTAATCAAGAATTGCTTCTGTTGGATGAGAAAATCCGTTATCCCGAGCAGACTCGTACGACGTTTTTTGTTGCTTTGGATGTGGGTTTTTTTTTCCAATTGCAATCGTTGCAGTTGAAAATAGACGGAGTTGAAGTGGCAAACTCGGATTACAATCCAGTGCAAGTTGATGCTCTTAAAAAGGGTGGAGTGCAGCGGCTTTATATTGGTAATCTCTCTGCGGGAAAACATGAGCTGTTGGTGGTTTTTCACGGTGTCGGCCCGAATCAACGCGACTATAAACGGGCGGCAAAATTTCAGCTGGATAAAACCTCAACAGCGCACTTCATCAAACTGCTGATTCGTGACAAAGAACCGAAACAGCAACCTGAATTTATTATCAGCCAATGGTAAAGATCGCGATTTTTTTCGCATCTTTTCTGCTCTGTTTTTCCGCACGGGCTGCACAAACAGAAACCAGCCTAAAACCGCTGCTTGACCCTCATTACGGCGAAGTCCTCTACCATTTTTATCAGCACGATTATTTCACTGCCATTGTGAAATTGTTGGCGGCCAAAGATCAGCGCCAAGTTGCCCACCATGAAAATGAAGCCGAGCTGTTGTTAGCAGGGCTTTATCTCGCTTACGGTCTGCATAAAAAAGCCAGATCCATTTTCCAGCGCCTGCTAAAACAGGAGCCGTTGGCGGTGCGTAATCGAGCTTGGTACCTGTTGGCAGAGATGAGTTATCGGCGCAGCTATCGAGTCGCCGCTGAGGCGGCGCTGCAACAGATGGATTTTAGCGCCGAAAATGAGATGGATGAGTGGCAGGCCAAAGGCCGTCTTGTGTTGGCACAGATTCAGAGTCAAACGGGGCAAGCTTCTCAAGCGTTGCAGACGTTGCGTGCTGAGTGGCCGGATTCTTATCAGCGTTATGCGCTTTACAATCAAGGCATGATTGTCTTGTCTCTGGATAAGGTTAAGGCGTGGCAGAATTTGCAAACAGTGGCTGGTTTCTCTGCTGAAACCGAGGAGCAGGTGGGGCTGCAAGATCGAGCCAATTTAACCTTGGGTTTGTTGGCCTTGCGCGCCAAACAGTATCAACGTGCTGAAGTCGTGTTATTGAAAGTTTCGCTGAGTGGGTTGCACAGCAACCGAGCGTTGTTGGCGTTGGGTTGGAGCCGCTTGTCTCAAAAGCGTTATCAAGCGGCGCTCAGTCCGTGGTTGCAATTGGCTGAACGTAGCGGTGATGATTTGGCGGTGCAGGAAGTCTGGTTGGCGATTCCTGAGTTGTTAATGCTGTGGCAAAAACCGGCTCAAGCGGCAAGGTATTACCAACGTGCTTTGAAGCGTCTGGAGCGGAGTGAAGCGTCAGTGCAGCAGACAAGCCAACGGCTGGCCTCTGGGGAGTGGTTACTGGAGTTAGATGCTTTAGAACAAAGCCAAGGCCATTACGGTCTGCCAAAACTGTTGGCCAGTCACGCTCTACAAGAGTCGCTGTGGGATTATCGTGAACTGAATAAATTGGAAAACAGTCTGCAACAGTGGCAACAGAAAATGCTTGCTCTAAAACCGTTGACTGACCATCGTGCCGATGAACGTCGTTTGCAGCGGTTGCAAACTCGTTTGCAAACCATTAAAGCGCGTTTATCGCCGCTGTTATCAAAATGGCGAGGTTATTTATTGCAACTGGCTGAGGCGCAGTTACAGCAGCAGGCGGCGCGTTTGCAGGCCTTGATGCAGCAGGCAAAGTTGGCGCGCGCAAAGAGTTTGGAAACGGTCAGTACGGGTCATTCGCCATGAATATCGTGCGCGAATTGCCGCTGCTGGCTTTGCTGTTTTTATGTTCGTGTGTGGTGCAACGTCCCGTGACTTTGGCCGCCCTGCCTGCCACCAAAACTTTGCCCAGCTTAAATCAAAGTGATCACACGACCGCTCGCTTCAGCAGTGCGCCGCGTCAGTTGGCGATAGAGAGTTATCGACAACTGTTGCAAGAGGCACAAAATCCCGCAGCGCGTCCTGAAATTTTGCGGCGCTTGGCGGATCTGCGTCTGGACGAAGGCAGCAGCGCCGAGCAGGGTGGTCGTGCGGCGTTGTCCGAAGCGGTGCAGCTTTATCAACGTATTTTAAAACAGCACCCCAGTTTTATTCGCAACGATCAAGTGCTGTACCAATTGGCGCGCGCTTACGATTATTTGGCCAAACCGGCTGAGGTGAGAAAAACCTTGCAGCGCTTGGTGCGTCTTTATCCCCAATCTGAATTTTTTAGCGAGAGCCAGTTTCGTCTGGCACAGTTGTGGTTCAGCGCGGGTCAGTATGCTCAAGCAGAAAAATCTTATCAGCGGGTTTTAAACCAAGGAGAGACGTCTGATTTTTATCACCAAGCGCTGTTTATGTTGGGCTGGAGTCAATTTAAACAGCAAAAATACGCGGCCAGTCGTCAACCTTTTATGGTCTTGATGCAACAGCAGTTAGGCGACGCTGAATTTCCACAGAAAAAGATTAAGAGCTTAGAGCGAGCAGACCGCGAGCAGTTGGATGACCTGTTGCGGGTGATGAGTTTGGGATTTTCGTATCAAGGTGGAGTGGTGGCGTTGACTCGCTTTGCCAATCGCGTCTTGAAAAAAAGCGTTAATAGCGAGGGTTACGAAGCTCTTTTTTATCAAAATTTGGCGCAGTTTTATCGTAAAAAAGAGCGTTTTTCCGATGCGGCAAACAGTTATCAAACCTTTATTCAACGTCATCCACTCAGCGGCCAAGCCCCGCTGTTTCACAGCCATTTAATTGAGATTTATCAGCGTTCCGGTTTCAATGCACAGGTGATTAAAGCCAAAGCAGATTACATTCGTCGTTACGGTTTGGATGCGCCTTTTTGGCAACGCCATTCGCTAGCAAAGTGGCCAGAAGTGCAGGCGGCACTTAAAGTTCATCTCAATGATCTGGCGCATTATTATCATGCCCGTGGCCAAAAGCAGCGGCGCAGAGCCAAACGTCAGCGTGATTATCGTCAAGCTTTGGGTTGGTATCAGACCATCTTGAATTTTTTCCCTGCTCAACTCAGCAGTGCCAGCGCCCAGTTTGGCAAAGCGGAGGTGTTGGTGGTCTTGGGACGTGATCGAGAGGCGGCGCAGGCGTACCAGAAAAGTGCTTACGATTACGGTTTTCATGCCAATGTGCTTGAGTCGGCCTATAAAACCATCACCGCTTATCAACGTCTGTTGCGGCGGGCTAAAAAATCGCAACGAGCCGCTTGGCAAGATCAAATTTTAATGAATTCGGAACGTTTGGTTGATTGTTATCCCGCTCATCCACAGGCGTTGTCGGTGTTGTTGCAAGCGGCAGAGCAGCGTTTGCAGCGGGGTGAGTTGGATCAGGCCTGGCTGTTGACGCAGCAGTTGTTGTGGCAGAAAAAGATCAATAAAACGCAGAAAAAAGCGGCTTGGCAGATTGTGGCGCAGGTCAATGTTGAACAAGGTTATTTTGCCGATGCCGCTTTGGCGTATCAACAGGCTTTGCGTTATGTATCAACCCGGGGAAAAAAGGTGCGTCGCCAGCGTTTGGAGCTGCAAAAACGTTTGACCGTGACAGAACATAACTTGGCTCAAGAGTACCGTGAGATAAAATCGTATCAAACGGCTTACGACCTTTTCAGTCGTTCGGCACTGCACGCTCCGAGCAAAAATCTGAAAGCTCTGGCAGAGTATGATGCGGCCACCAGCTTGATCTCCTTGCAGCAGTGGCGTAACGCAGCGGCGCGTTTGCAGGCGTTTCAACGCAACTACCCCCGAGATAAACTATTGCCTGATGTGAGGCAGAAACTGGCTTTTGTCTATCTGAAATCGGCAGATTTTGCCAAAGCAGCAACGGCGTATGAGGCTTTGGCTCGGGCAAAAAACAGCGCTGATGTGTTGGCCAGAGAGGCGAGTCTTGAGGCGGCTAAACTCTATCTGCGCAGTGGTCAAATATTAGCGGCCATTGAGATGAATAAATTTTATGTGTATCGTTTTCCAACGCCCATTGAGTTAAAAATGGAAGCGCAATTCCGTCTCGCCAGTCTCTATAAAAAAGCCCGTAACAGCAAGCGGATTAATTATTGGTTGCGTCAATTGGAAGAGAGTTACCATGCTGCGCCGCGTCGATCTCGCAGTGAACGGATGCTGTTTTTATTGGCACAGGCACAGATTAAATTGACTCAGCCATTGTTGGCAGATTATCGGCGTGTGACGCTACGCGAACCGTTGCAAAAAAACCTGAAACGTAAAAAAGCGGCCTTGCAAAGAGCGGTAAAAGCGCTGGATGCGGTGGCCAGTTTGGGAGTGGCGCAGGTGAGTACTCAGGCCACGTACCAACTGGGGGAGCTTTACAACAATTTCAGTCAGGCGTTAATGAACTCTCAGCGACCGCGTAATTTGGATGCTGAGGCGTTGGAGCAGTACGCGATTTTATTGGAGGAGCGTGCCATTCCCTTTGAGGAGCAAGCCATTGAGCTGCATGAGCTGAATCGGAGCCGCATGGCCGAAGGCATTTACGATCATTGGGTGCAACAGAGTTTACACAGTTTGGCTACTTTGTCACCGGCACGTTACGCCAAAGAGGAGCGTATGGAGGAGGCTTATGAGAGCGCTTATTAGTCTGCTGTTGCCGTTGTTGCTCAGCGCGTGTGGTGGTATGAATCTTCTTGTCGAGCAAAAAAGTTTAATTCCTAGTGTGGTGGAAAAACCCTTTCAGCAAGGTCTGGCTAGCCTGAAGGCGAAAGATTACCGTGCTGCGGAACGTCTGTTTAAACGAGTCATTGCCGTGGATAAAACCTTGCCGGGAGCCTATCTGAATTTGGCCATTGCGCAGACGCATCTGAACAGAGAGACTGAGGCGATGGCGGCAGTGGAGAGACTGTTGCTGCTGGATGCCAATCACGCGGCGGGCTTAAATCAGCAGGGTATTTTATTGCGTCGTGCTGGTGAGTTTAAGGCCGCCAAACAGGCTTATGAAAACGCGATTAAGAGTGATCCAAAATACGCTTTGGCTCAGCTTAATCTGGGCGTGTTGTGTGATCTCTATCTCAATCAATCGGTTTGTGCTTTGAGTGCGTATCGAAAATTTCAAAAATTGAACGGTAAAAAAGATCCGCAGGTGGCGCGCTGGATTGTGATTTTGGAGAGGGCTAAACGGTGAAAAAATATGGCTTAATGATCTGTTTTTGTATTTCTCAAGGGGTTTGGGCAGAGCAGCGTATTGAGTTGCAGAGCAGCATCATCGGCAATAAAGAGTTGCCAACGGTGACGTATCTGCTGCCGTGGAAAGCGGCGAACTCCGGTGAGCTGCCAGAGGTGAATTTTCGGAGCGTGTTGGATCAAGAGCTGTTGCCGTTGGAGCGTGAATTGTTTCGACGTGAGCTGAATTTTTACGATTTGGGTATGGAGCAGAAGTGATTAAAAAATTGAGCTGGGTGTTGCTGTTGTTGGCGCTGATCTCTGTTGCATCAGCTTGTGACAGCGTGCTGGGAAAATACGTCAATGAGTGGGGTGATCTGGAAATAACGAGAGTCGATGGGCGATTGCATTTTTCACTGCTGACGGTTTCGGCTCGGGGACGAACCGGTGAGTCTGAGGGTGAGATTGTTTTTGATGGAAAAACAGGCGTTTATAAAAACATCCGACAAGAGTGTGAGATGCGTTTTCAATTTACCCCGCCGCAGATCGTTCTTGAACAGATCGGCAGCTGTGAAATGGGCATGGGCGTTACGGCTACGGGAGAATACAGATTATCCACGCCGTCGAATGAGCAATAACATCAAACAGATCAAGAGCAGCGAGGGGTTAAGCGCCCCTCCGGAAGAGACATTGTTGTTACTGGACGCTGCGACAATCACGCTACGTTGTAGGCTGACCTGATTGCCCGCTGAGTCGGTAACACTGTAGGTGAGTATGTAGGTTCCGACCTGTTGACTGTTCACCTTACCGCTGATGATGATTTTGTTGCTTAGGTTGCCATCTTCGTTATCGACGGCGCTGGCACCGTGTTCAAAATAACGATCTCCTACGGTTAAATTCATCGGGTTGCTACCAATGAGTGTCAGTACCGGTGGTGATTGGCTGATGAGTTTGTTACTGACTTGGCTGACCCAACCGCTGTCTTGTGAGGATGAAATCGAGCTATCTTTGCTGTAACTCCAGACAATGATGTGTTCTCCCGCATCGAGAGGATAGCTTTTCATGGCCGAGCTTTGGTTGCCACTGATGCGTTCTATCAGGACATTGTCAATGAAGAGGCTCAGCTGGTCGTAATCTTGTTCGGAGGAAATTTGCCAGCTGAATGAGAGAGAGGTAGGGCCATTGATAAGGGTGGCAACGCTGCTGGTTTGTTGATGGGTAATGTTACCACTGCGCAACACGGTGCCCTGATTTGGATCGCTGTTGTCGTTGAGCCACGGCAGATCTCCGGCCTGATACCAATTGAGACTAAGGTCATCCACTGCTGGAGTGAATAGGATGGGGGCGGCAATGGTGACGCTCAGTTGGCGTGTGATCGGTGGAGTCAGAATATCGAGAGTGGTGGTGAGTTGCGCGTTATGAATGCCTGCCGTTGTGGTGGCCATCGTGACGCTAAAGGTGCAGTTTTGCGTGGGAGCTAATGTGGTACCAGTGCAGAGATCTTGGTTGATGCTGAAGGTGGTTGCGTTATCAAGGTTGATACTCTGTACCTGATGAGAACCGTTGCTGTTGTTTTGCAGGGTCAATGCGGTGGTGATGGGGCTGCTCTGCTGTGGGACAATACCAAAGTTGGGGTTGCCTTCTAATCGTACTTCTTGGGTAAACTCTTTAATCCATGCATCGTAATTGGCCACCCGAGTGTAGACGCCTGGAAAATTAGGCAGTGCGCAGCCATTACCAAAGCTGACCACGCCCACTTGATGCCAGACACCGTTGTTTTGATACAGCAGTGGTCCACCACTGTCACCTTGGCAGCTGTCTTTGCCGCCAGCGGTAAAACCGGCGCAGAGCATGTTGTCTGTGATGCCCCCTTGGTAAGTTTGGTTGCAGCTGGCTTGGCTGACTAAGGGGAGATCAACCTCTTGTAGAGTGTCAGAGGCGCTACCGTTCTCTTGTAAGGTTCCCCAGCCCATGACTTTTAAGGGGGTGGCAATAGCGATTTGCCCCATAAGAGACGGCGTTGCGCTGGATACGGGGCTTTGGTTGCTGGCTTGATTTAACTCCAGTAGAGCAATGTCGTTGTCGCTGCTGCTGCCGTGTTGATAGTTGGGGTGGACATGAATTGCTTTGATGCTAATGAGCTGATTGGTGCTGGTGCCACTGAGAGTGTGAATGCCAATGGCTACCTGAAGTTGATCGGGAGTGACAAGCCTGTTGAGTTGATCAAAGGTGCAATGGGCGGCGGTCAAAACCCAGCGACTGGCGATCAGGGAGCCGCCGCAGAAGTGACCAACACTGTCTTGAACGCTTACCATCCAGGGGTAATCTCCCGCAATGGCGCTAGTACCACCGACAATTCTAGTGGAGAGGTTGTTCTTTTCTGCGTTGCTGATGTTGCTGTTGAGCAGCAGAGGTAACAGAATCAGTAGGTTTTTTAGTAAGCAACGTCTCATTTTGAATCTCTCCATAGACAGGTGATAATACGATACGGGATTGTTATTCCATTGTCTGTGAGCCAGATCGGCTTAACGTGTTTGCCGGTTCCATTTTTTGGGAAAAATGTGTATTTTTGGCGGGCTAATGAGCAGACGTTGTTTTTGTTTTTTGCATAGGGTGGATTGATGAACAAATCGAATTTTCCATATTTGGGTCTGTTGTTGGGGGTGTTTCTGCTGATGACGGTGATGGGCGGGCGTGAGCTGGCTCCAAACGGCGAGCCTCTATTGCCTCTGTTGATGTTGTTGTTGATGAACGAGTTTGCTTTTATTATCAGTGTCATTGCGGTTTTTATCGGCATTAAACAGATGAAATCCAATGGCGTTCAGCCTCTGTTCGCCGTTGTGGTTGGAGCGTGCGTATTGGTGGGTCTGCTGGCTCTTTTCTTAGGTGTTCAGTTGTGGCCGCTGTAATGACGTTAGGCTTGTTGGTCTGGTCGTTTCTGTTGTTTGGAGGAGCCGTGTCGGAGGCGGCTGAGCCGGTTTCATCACTGGAGTTTTTAACGACTGAAAGTACCATCTCGGATCTCACCTTAGAACAGATGCAACAGCAAGAAGCGGTGGTGCAAGGTGTTTGGTGGTTTGAAAAAATGGTGTTGAAAGGGGGCTTTCAGCATTACTTGTTGATCTCTGATCCAGAGCTGATCGAGCAGCTCAGAGACGACTTACAAACACTGTCAGCGCTGGAAAGCAAAGATCTTCTGGATGAAGCGTTGGCAATCGTTTATAACAGCACTCCAGAACCGGAGCGTGAAAAGCGGGCGCTGCTTTTGTCTCAAATACCCGCTAAAAAACGTGTTGTATTGCAGTCATTGCAACAAAAATTTATCCAGCAGCAGCCTCTGTTGCAACAGCGCATTGCCGATTACCTTCGGCCTTGATGAGGCTCTATTTTTTGTTTTTGTGATCGACTTCACCGACCTGATTGGAAAAATGTTAATGCGGCTGCTATAGAACGTGGCCTTTGTTTTTAAACTGCCATTAAAATGCAAAATGGATCACTTAATTAAAATGGATAGGGATGTAAAGTGGAGAAAAAATTGAATTGGGAACAACTCAGGACAAGGATGATCCGTTGCTGGGAGCATCGTTTTATGTGGAAACAAGATCGTCGAGTTCGTGCAAGTGCCAGTTTGTTCAGCAGTTTCTTACTGCTGTTTTTGTGGCTCTCTCCGGCCGTGGTGCAAGGAGAGGCCAAAGAAAAATTCAACCATTGGAACACCAGTTTCCCTCTCAGTGGCACTCACCTCTCCGTTGATTGTGAGACTTGTCATGTGCGCGGTGTCTTTAAAGGCACTCCGACCCAATGTGCTGGTTGTCATAACGGTGTGTTGGCGGTGGGCAAACATTCACGCCACATCGATACCGATGCGAGCTGCGAAGAGTGTCACACCACCACTCGCATGTCCGATGTGCGTTTTAACCATAAAAACATTGGCGAATTCTGTTCCAGTTGTCACGACAATGTGAAATCAACCGGCAAGTCAAAACGGCACATCAGTAGCGGCAATAATTGTGAATCGTGCCATAACTCCCTCTCTTGGAGTGTGCGCGGCAAAGTTGATCACGATAACGTCAAAGGGAGTTGCGCCAGTTGTCATAACGGCACGGTGGCCACCGGCAAACGCTCTTTGCACATTCCCAGCAGTAACAACTGTGAGAGTTGCCACAGTCCCAGCAGTTGGGCGGCCAACTTCACCCATGCGGACATCAGCAGCGATTGTGTCCGCTGCCATAACTCCTTTACTGCGGTGGGCAAGCGTTCCAATCACATCGCCAGCAGCGATAATTGCGAGACCTGCCACAGTACCTCCGGTTGGCGTTTAACTGGCTTTAAGCACGAAGGAATCAATGACAGTTGTGCGACCTGTCATAACGGTGCAGCTGCCAGCGGCAAATCAAACAGTCATGTTCGCAGCAGCAACAGCTGTGAGTCGTGCCATACGCCTATCGGTTGGACGCCGATTCGGGCTATGGATCATGATCAAATCGTCGGTTCTTGTGTAAGTTGCCACAACGGCGGCATCGCCAATGGTAAGTCCGCGCAACACATTGTCAGTGGCACTGACTGTGAAAGTTGCCATAACACCGGCAGTTGGAACACCACCTTTGATCATCGAGGTTTACGAGGTTCTTGTTCCAGTTGTCACAACGGGGTGCAAGCGACGGGTAAAAGCGCCCAGCACATCACCAGCGGCAACGATTGTGAAAGTTGCCACAGCACTCAGGGCTGGTCGTCTGGCAGCTTTAATCACAACAACGTCACCAGCAACTGCACCAGTTGCCACAACGGTACCAACGCCACGGGTAAATCGAGCAAACACATCAACAGCAGCAACCGCTGTGAGAGCTGCCATCGTGCCGGAGCGCAGTGGTCGCCGGTCAGTGGCGTGGATCATAACGAGGTCATTGGCAGTTGCGCCAGTTGTCATAACGGCAGCACCGCAACAGGAAAATCGGCCTCGCACATCACAACCGGCAACGATTGTGAAAGTTGCCATACCCCAGTGAATTGGTCTTCCACCAGCTTTAATCACTCCAACGTGAGTGGCAGTTGTGTCAGTTGTCACGATGGCAATAAAGCCACCGGTAAATCGCGCAGCCACATCAACAGCAGCAATCGCTGTGAAAGTTGCCATACCGCAGGCATCTGGTCACCGGCCAAAACCGTCGATCACAACGAGGTGGTCGGCGCGTGCAGCAGTTGTCATAACGGCACCACCGCACGGGGCAAGAAACGCGGTCACATTGCCACCAATCAGTCTTGTGACAGTTGTCACACTCCCAGCAGTTGGGCGACCGCTAACTTTAATCACAGCGGGGTGGTGGACAATTGCAGCAGTTGTCACAACGGCGTGATGGCCAGCGGTAAATCGGTGGATCACATCAGCAGTCGCAACAGCTGCGAAAGTTGTCACACCCCCAACGGTTGGAGGCAGGTGAGTCAGGTGGATCACACGGCGGTGATGGGCAGTTGTTTTACTTGCCACAATGGCAGCATTGCGATGGGTAAAAAGATCAACCACATCACTTCTGGCAACGACTGCCAGACCTGTCACAACACCGTCGATTGGTCGGCGGGCAAGTTTGATCACAGCAGTGTCAGCGCCAATTGCAGCAGTTGTCACAACGGCACGCAGGCGGAGGGCAAAAACAATCGCCACATCGCCAGCAGCAACGTCTGTGAAGCGTG
>CAZTQX010000012.1:18650-24462 GCA_964615985.1 uncultured Gammaproteobacteria bacterium
AACGGCGTGATTGCCAAGGGCAAAGACTCCAATCACATCACCAGCAGCAACAACTGTGGTGATTGTCACACCACTGACAGTTGGTCTTCGGGCAGTGTCGATCACTCCAAAGTGACCGGCAACTGCTTCAGTTGTCACAACGGAGTCAACGCGCAGGGCAAGCACCAAGCTCATGCCAGCACCAGCAACAGCTGTGAGTCGTGCCACACGCCTGGTCGCTGGACACCGGTTAAACGGGTCAATCACAACGACGTGTTGGGTAACTGCTTTAGCTGCCATAACGGCGTGATTGCCATGGGCAAAAGCACCAATCACATCACCAGTGGTAACAATTGTGAGGAGTGTCATAAACCCGGTGGATGGGATACCGGCACCTTCGATCACAGCACCGTGACCAATAACTGTTCTAGCTGCCATAACGGGGTCTCGGCCACGGGTAAAAACCGTTCTCATATCAACAGCAGCAACCGTTGTGAAGCCTGTCATGCAACCAGCAATTGGAGTTCGGTCAGTCGAGTTGATCACGCTGAAGTGGTTGGCAGTTGCGCCAGTTGCCATAACGGTACGGTGTCGGTGGGTAAACCGGCGGATCATATTGTCACCACGGCGGCTTGCGACAGCTGCCATTCACCCAGTGGTTGGGGTGGGGTACAATTTGATCACAGTAATGTCAGTGGGACGTGCTCAAGTTGCCATAACGGCACCAAAGCGACCGGCAAGCCGAATGGGCATATCGCAACCAACGCTCAGTGCGACAGTTGTCATACTGCTGGAGTCCGTTGGAGTGGGGCGAAATTTGACCATAGCAACGCAGCCGGTCGCTGTTCCAGTTGTCACAATGGGGTTTCGGCAACGGGTAAATCAAGCGGACATCCAGCCACGACGGCGCAGTGTGACAGTTGCCATACGACCAATAGTTGGAGTGGCGCAGGGTTTAATCATGACAATGCTGCGGGACGCTGCTCTAGTTGTCATAACGGGGTGAATGCTGAGGGTAAAAGCGGCAATCATTTTGTGACAACAGCACAGTGTGACAGTTGTCATACGACCAACCGTTGGTCGCCTACTTTGAATTTCCGTCACAGCACCTCAAGTTATCCCGGTGATCATCGCGGTGGTTTGCTGTGCAGCGATTGTCATCGCAGTAACAGTGAGCAGATCCCATGGATGTTTTCGGCTTATCAGCCTGAGTGTGCGGCGTGTCATGCCAGTGATTATGATGCTGGTGAGCATCAAAAAACCCCGAATACGAATTACTCTGTGAGTGAGTTACGTGATTGCAGCGGTGCCTGCCATGAGTACAACGCCAACGGTACGATCAGAAAACAGCGTTTTGGAAAGCATAGGGCTTCAGATTCGGGGTTTTAATCGTGTTTTTGGTTGACTTGAACTCGAGCTGTTAAGAGGTAAAAAAGGCCGGAATTTTCCGGCTTTTTTTATGGGTTTTATCCGTTTAAGATTACTCGATCTCGCCCTTGTGTTTTGGCCTTATAGAGTAACTGGTCGGCGATTTCGATGGCCTGTTTAAGGCTATCTGCTTTTTCAGGATGGCTATTACAACCGATGGAAAGGGTGATGTGAATGCCTTGGTCTTCAGTGTTAATTGTAATGGGGCGATGTTTAACTTCTCGACGCAGGCGGTCAAGTGCTTTCCATGTCTCTTTACCATTGCGTTTATAGAGCAGTAACATAAATTCTTCTCCGCCGTAACGGAACAGCATATCCCCCGATTTCTGCCGAACTTGTGATTGCACTCGGTGGGAAAATTCCTGTAAAACCATATCGCCACTGCTGTGGCCGTAGTTGTCATTGACGCGTTTAAAATGATCAATATCCAGCATGCAGAGTGTGTAATTTTTTAAATTTAATTTTGGTAGAACTTCATCCATGTAAACGCGGTTATAGACTTTGGTTAATGGGTCAAAAATGCTTTTTTTACGCCCTCGATAGATAGAGTAAAGTTGAACGTAAACGATAAAAAGCATAAATATCAGAAATAGGCTGAAATAGAGGAAGAACTGCTCCATCGGTCGTATCGTAGTAAGGATGGCAGTGTAATCTTGGTAGGAAAAATCAATGGCCAGAATCGCTTCTACGCGGTTGTTAGTTTTGATTGGGTAGAGGTAAGTCGCCCATAATTCGTTAATATTGGATTGTTTGATAAAGTGTGTCTTGCCACTGCTGTTGGCTTTCTCCCAGAGTGGATCATGTTGACCGAAGCGTTGATTAAACTCTCCACGTTGCTCGGGGTCAATGGCACCATCGAGAAGGTATCTCAATTTTCCTTGTGGGTCAAAATAGAGCAGATAAATATAGGTGTATTGTGATGAGGTCAGCAGTTGAAAAATCGTTTCTAGTTGTTGCCTTAATTGAGGATTATTTAAGGTGGTGGCAATAGGAGTGGGTGTCTTTGAACGAATAAGTTGGTCGATCTTTATGGCAACTTCATGAGTGTTTTTTAGATCGCTTTCGATGATATTCTGCTCCAGCTTTTCAATGGAATTTTTAAAATAACTCTCCATTCCGATACTGATGATGGTGATCATCGGCAGCAGTATGAAATAGGTCGCTAATGTTTTTGAGTCAAAATAGCTTAAGTTCATAGTTTTTCTTCAGTGTAGCTCTGCCATTCAGGAGGGAGTGTGATGTTGAATTTGGTCAGTCGTTTTTGTAAAAAGAGAATGTTGACCCGACCTTTTTGCCAGAAAAAGGCACCGACTCCATTGGGGTGGCGTTTAAAGGCTTTGTATTGGGTGAAAAAAATCATGCTCTCTTGGCAGGCACTGGGTATGTCTTGATCACTTTTCAGTAACAGAAAGTCGGCTTTCTCACATTGTTGGGCTAATCTCATTTTATCTGAGTGGTTGATGATTTTGCGCTCATAAGGTGTTCGTGCATAAACCGTAATTGTCTGGTTTTTTATCAGAGCAGAGGCAATCTTCTCAATGATCTTGGCAGCCACATCCAACTCTCCGCTGTAAGCCGATGTTGAGAAAAGCAGTAATGAAATGATGAGTATCTTTTTCAAAACAGATACTCAAGTGAGAGCCACAGTTGGCGATCTGTACTCGGGACTCTGTTGATCAGGGTTATGGAATTTTCAGGTGGCGCAAAGACATCAATGGCAATGTGATTATCGTTAGCACCGCGATCAAGTAGATTTTCTCCTTTGAGCGTCAGCGCCAGATCTTTATCTAGATGGTAGGTTGCAGAGAGACCTAAATTGGCTGAATAGGAGGTGGAAGCATGATCACCAGTGGTGAGGGTGCTGTTATTGACTGTTGTTTGTTTTTGATTCCAAGTGATTTCTGCAAACAGATCCCATTTATCGTGTGAAGCAAGGTAGCGCAGATAACCGCCTCGGTGCGTGTCCAGTCGTTTTTGCAGGGTGACGTTATCCGTACGCTGGTAGGCGGAGAGTTCCAGATAGTTGAGTGGCGTGAGGTTGTAACGCAGAGTGTTGCTGATCCCTGATGAGTAGACGGAGCCTGCAAAATTGACGTAGGCATCCAGTTTTTTGCTGAAATCGTAATAGACGGTATTTTCCGCTGCGGTGTAATAGAGAATCAGCTGATTATGAAATTTTGCGCGTTGGTATTGAAGTTCTAAGGTGCTGGTGGCAATTTTTTCATTATTGAGACCGGGGTTGCCTAAAGCGCCTTCCAATAGGTAAGGCACCAGCGCCATATCAGAAGTGGTATGAAACAATTTGGCACTGTAGTGATCGGCGGCGAAAATATAACCAAAACGCAGCGCCGAGAGCGTGTTGTTTTTCTGTTGGCCATTGCGTTTGATTTCAGAGTAGCGCCCCGAAGCGATCAGGCGTTGATTGGGGCTGATCTGTAGGTTGTCTTCAATAAACAGGCTACGGTTCTGCTCAAGATTAAAATCATAGGGGGCGGCATTGATGCTCCACGGTTGCGGTGGTGGCGGAAAGGAGGGCGGCAGAGCGGTGTCATTAAACTGTAATTTTTTGAAATTAAAGCGCTTCTGTTTAAACTGTAAACCCAACAGCAGATCATGCGTGTTAAAAGAGAAACGCTGTTTTAACACCGCTGAGATCGTGTTTTCCAGTAACTCTTCTCGATAGATTTTAGGAAAATAAGGGAAAATCGTCAGGTATTTATCGTCACGTTCTTGAGTGAGGCTCTCCAGCTGGGAGTAGCTGAGCTGCAATTCCAGTGATTTGTGATTGAAGTAGGAGCGTGAGCCTAAGCGATAGAGATCGGTTTTGCTGTCGGCCTGTTCTGGTTGGCCGTCGGCACTGCGTCCCATAAAATCATCGTGCTGGCTCTGCAGGGCTTGAAATTCCAGACGATGGTTGTCTGTTTCTGCACTCAGGTAGAGGTTGCTGTTGCTCTGATCTTTGGAGAGCAGGCTGTCGTTGAACTGGGTTTTTTGCCGGTTAAAATGGTTGTTGCTGATGTGGCTGTAGTAGGCCACTTCGCCCAGCGTTTCGGCGTAGGAGGCGGAGCCGTTGTGGCTTTGCGACGAAGAGAGATCCAAGCTGACTCGGCCACCCAGTTCCCGCTGCGGATCTTTGCTGTAGAGACGAATAATGGCAACGGTGGGTTCGATGCTCAGTTCAAAAGAGGGATAACCCTGATACAGCTCCACATGGTCAATAAAGCTGAGATCGAGATGAGAGATAAGGCTGATGTTATTGCCGTAGTAGGCACTTGAGATCTCATGGTCATTGAGAAAAACTTTCAGTTTGCCACTGTCGAGAGGCTGCACATTTTCATAGAAAAGGCGGGCGTAACCTCGGTAATCTTCTCGATAGCGAAACAGAGGAATGCGTTTAAGAAGTTCATAGAGATAACGAACCTGCATCCGCTCCAGATCGGTACGGGTGAAGATGATGAGATTACCGGCGCTCTCTTTTTTGGTTTTGTGGGAGAGATCGGCTTCGTGTTTGTAGAGACCAAGAAGCGCGTCGAGGCTCGGTTCTGTTGCGTTGCTGGAGGTGGGTAGGAAGAAAAGTAGGGCGAGCAGCAGCGGTTTTGTTATGCTTTGAATGAGAACGCTGAACTTCATAAAAGGGTGATTTTAACGGTTTCTGCCATTATCTGTGTTGCTGTTATTTAGGTGGGAAGGATACCGAAGTTTGTCTTTTTTTCCTAAGGAAATGGTGCGCGTTTGCGATAAAATCAGATCCTTGGCTTATGCTAGGCCTAAAAAAAGAATTTAATTATTAATTTAATCCAAAAGGGTAAAAATAGAGTGTTTAGAGCAAAAACAGGCTTGTTGATCGGTTTGGTTTTAGGGCTTGTTTCCCTGGCTGGATGTTCTAAAAGTCAGGATCGTTCTACATCGACCAGCGCTGAAACGGCTCTGGTGGCGGGCAGTGATCTGAGTACTCTGTTGGATGCCAATCCCACGGAGCGAGGGGGGCTGGTTTCTGCAACGTTTTTGGCCACGGTAGCGGCGACCACCACTCAGTTGGTGTTGCAGCATTTAGTGACTACTGAGGGGTTTGATGCTTCTCTGTTGGGTTCACAAACCTACGGTGTGAACAGCTATAAAATCCGTTATAAAACAGTGGATGTGGCTGGGAATTTAGTCACGGCTTCGGGTCTGTTAAGTTTGCCAATGAAGCCTCTGAATGCTTTATCACCTCTGCTCAGCCATCAGCATGGCACGCTTTTTCTGGAAAAAAGTGCGCCTTCCTATGACTACGGCCTTACCTCTGGTTCAGTGGTGGCGGCTTCATTAGGTTATGTGGTGTCGTCGGCAGATTACCTCGGTTATGGCGACTCTGCCTCGCTGCCACACCCTTACTTGCACTCAAAAACCCTGGCTTCGAGCAGCA
>CAZTQX010000012.1:24562-33394 GCA_964615985.1 uncultured Gammaproteobacteria bacterium
TCTGCCTCGCTGCCACACCCTTACTTGCACTCAAAAACCCTGGCTTCGAGCAGCATTGATCTGCTCAGAGCGGTGAAAACCTTTTTGCAGAGCAGTACGATTGGGCTTAACGATCAGTTGTTTTTAATCGGTTACTCCGAAGGTGGCAAAGCGACCTTGGCCATGCAGCGCGAGATGGAATCCAATTTGAGCGGTGAGTTTCAAGTGACCGCCAGCAGCGTTGGCGCAGGCAATTACGATATGAGCGCGACGATGGCGGATTATTTGGCGCGCGTCACTTTGGATGCGCCTGAATATTTGGGCTGGGTGCTGAAATCCTATGATGAGATTTATCAGCTCAACCGTTTGAGCACGATTATTTTGCCCGCGTATGTGCAGGCAGTGAGCGCCAATTACGACGGTTTAAGTACGGGAGCGGAGATCGGTGCGAAGTTAACCACCGATGCCGCTGCTTTGATCAACCCTCAGTTTGTCGTGGATTATTTAGCTGGTGGGGAAGTGGCGTTTACCGCCGCCTTGGCGGATAATGATGATTATGATTGGGCACCCACAGCGCCGACCTACCTTTTTCATGGTCGTGATGATCGCTTAGTGCCCTATTTGAACAGTCAAAATGCTTATCAAACCATGCTGAAAAATGGTTCCACAGCGGTGCAGATGGTTGATTGTGATGCGGGGCTGTTACCCGCCAATCATGCAAACTGCATCTACCCCTATGCGAATTATTTTTATGGTCTGTTTGCTACTTATGCGCAAGATTTGTAGAGTTTTTTTTAATTTTTTGGATTTAATTTTTGGAGAAAAAGTGTTGAATAAAAAACAAAGTGTGTTGTTAGCAACGTTGCTGTTGTGCAGTGCTGGGGTCACGTCTCTCAGTGCCGCCGAAGATGCACGGCAAAAGGTTGAGCTGCCGGAAATGATGCAAGAGCACATGCTGACCAATATGCGAGATCATTTGGTGACGATCAATAAATTGCTGATTTTGACTTCTAAAGGTGAGCTGGAACAGGCGGCTGAGCTGGCGGAGTCACGTTTAGGCATGAGTTCGTTGGGGTCACATGGTGCTTCGCATATGGCGAAATTTATGCCAAAGGGGATGCAGCAGACGGGCACTTCAATGCACAAAGCGGCCAGCCGTTTTGCCCGTACCGCTCAAGAGGGTGACGTATTGGAGTCTTATAAAGCCATTGCAGAGATTACTTCCGCTTGTGTGGCCTGCCACTCTGCTTATCGGATTCGTTAATTTGCACCACCATAAAGATAACGGTTGGCTTCGCTGTGTTGCGGTGAACGCCGCAAGACTTGGCGATAAGCGATCTCCGCAGCACTGCGATTTTTTAACCAGAGGTAGGCTCTGGCTTGATAGACCCAACCGTTGGCATCACTTGGGTAACGTTTATTGAACGCTTGGCTGTGTTTGAGGAGCGTTTCCCACTGACGCAAGCCTTCTTGCACCGCCATTAAGCGTACATGAGCGGTGTAACTCCACGGATCCAGCGACAACACTTGGTTTAAAAAACGTTCCGCTTCACTCCAGCGCAATTGAGCCATCAGTGGCAAGGTGATGCCCAAACGTGCATCCAAAGAGTCACTGTTGCGCGACAAGGCGCGTCGATAGTTGCGAACCGCATCGTTGTAGTTGCCTTGCTGATAAAAGAGCCAAGCGTAGCGCAACACCCCGTAATCACTGCTTTCGGAGCCTTCTAGCAGCGGCTCCAATACCGCACCGGCTTCAGCGTATTTTCCTTCGGCTTCTAATTGATGTGATTGACTCCAGAGGTCTTCCGCCATCACCTCTGGTGCTAGCAGTGTCGTGATCACCACTACGCCCGCTTGTGCCACAGCCAAAGGTGAAAGCAGGGCGGTTAAAATCATCGCTCTGGAGAAGCGTTCTATTTTGCAAAAATGATCTTTTTTATTACCAAACATAAGCTAAGTCCATGTAGATGTAGTTATTACGATAGGCGTTGTTGATCACATTATTAGTGGAATTTTGTATCCCGCTGGCGAGCAGCACTTGCCATTGAGAGCCGATATACCACAAGGCCGACAGTGACAACGGCCCTCGATCTGTATCCGTCAGGGTATTGACCGCCGCCACATCGGGGTCAACGGTGTAGAGACGTTCACCAAAGACCTTGTTGAGCTGCAAACGGTCCGGCATCAGACCTTTGGCATTATGAAACCAGTGACTCCACTTTAGCTCCACAGCCTTGGCCGAAGAGCGACCCTGAGCGGCACTTGAATCAGAGTAGTTGATAAAATAACCTCGGACTTGCAGCCAATCTGATTTGTTGTTCATCCCCCAAGCAAACGTGGGTGTCCACTGAGAAACAGCCAGACGACTGTCGTAATTTGAATAAGCAAACCCTAGGTCCAGCAGGTAGTGACCGGCATAATCGGCAAACTGAATTGACGGCATCACGGTTTTCACCTGTTGCTGTAGCGTTGTCCCAGAAAATTGGCTCTCACTGTCGGTCAAATACGCATCGAAACGGGTCGTGAGAGTGCCGGGTAAGGTCTCGGGATAAAAATGCTTCCGGCCACTGAGAAACAACCCCTGTTGAGAAATATCTTCAGAGAGTGGCGTTGCTGTGACGGCACTGCGGTTCAGCCCCACGGTAAAGCCGTATTGATCAAAATAGTCACCGGCCACAAACAGATCCAATCCGGCAACGGAATCGCGCAACTCAGAGTCGCTGTAACTGCCGTACAGAGTGCCGACATCGAGGCGCATTTTCCACGGGTCAGCCAATAATGATCCTGACGTAAACAGCACTGCCGTACAGATAAAAATTCGTATCTTATTGCTCATAGACTCTGCTCCCAACCTGGAATACCCTCATCGGCGGTCAAACCACCGCCCTCTAGCTGCGCTTCAATCTGATACTGCCCCATCTGCAACGAAAGCTGACAGCAGCCCAGATTGGGTTTGATCACCGCTCTGCTGGTGGCCAATAAGCGCTTGCCTGGCCAGAGAGGGAGGTGATGTTCTCCCAACTGAAACCAGGCCTCTTGCTTGCTGTCCCAGTGGCGTGAGTAGTGGCTCTCAAGGCCATGCCCCAGTGGGTAGCGCAGCAGACAGAAAAGTTTTTGCCAGTGGGACAACGGCAGCAGTGCTAAGGTCGGACGATCCGACCACTGCAACGAACCGCCGCTAAACGGGGTCAAGCCCAGCGCCAACAGCCAGAGATCCAAAAAGGCATCCGGCTCACCCTCACGGTCGTAAAAGGCCAATACGCCATTTAACTCCTCAAAGGCGCTGCTGGCTTCGCTGTCACTGAGCAGCGTTAAACATCCATCCAAACTCAGCTCCACCTGCAAACGGCGCAGCAGCGGTGGGTTGTCCGCCAGCGTCACTTGGTAGTTTAAAAAACGTCCCACCGGCAGATGCAGCGGTGTGGCCAAACGCGCATCGCGTACCGCCGCCTGCACCGTCTCCGCTTCGATGGGAGTGGCGCTGGTGAAAAATTCCGAGCCAGTGTCGCGTTTTAACAGCACCGAGCTGAGATGAAACGGCACCGTGGCCGCCCCCAAGGTGGCGCTGGCTTGCACTTGTAGATGCAGATGCGGTTGTGGTGAGCGACCGGAATTGCCACAGGCGGCGATCACGTCACCGGCTTGCAGCCACTGGCCTTCTTCCACCTTGAGGCTGTTTTGGCGCAGATGTGCCAACATCACATGCAAGCCTGATGCGGTGCGCAACAGAATAAAATTGCCCCAGTTGCGCTCTGTGTCCACCTCACCAGGAACATTGTCCACCACATCCGCCACACAGCGCACCACCTGACCGGCAATTGGAGCCAACACCGGCAAGCCAAAGACAAAGTAGTGCTCAACGGCTTGGCCATTGGCGCGATAGCTTCTGCCCCTCTCGGTGACAAAAAAATCCAAGGCGTGTTGCCACGGCGCTTTGTGGGTAAAGCGGCCATTAAACCCTTGGTAGATCTGACACGCGCCCATCAGCGGCATCGCCAGCGGCAAGCTGTCCACACCACCGCTGCGCTCTTGTGCCAAGCGGCTGCGTTCGTAGTTTTTTTCCGGCAGATCGGGGCGTTCCAACAGCAGCCACGGTTTGGCCAGTGCTTGACGCTGTTGCAGTGCCATCAACAAGGTGAAGGTGGTGAGCAGAAAAGGGATGGCCATGACGGAGAGACCGAACAGCAACAGCATGGATTGCGTCGCGGCGGTCAACAAGGCGGCCAAGGCAGCGCCCACCAAGGCCAAGAAAAACGCCGCCCAACTCGGCACCACAAAAACACCGCCCAGTGCCATTGCGGTGAGAATAAAGTTAAAACCCGCCCACGCCACCAGCGTTGGATTGGGATCACCGGTCAAGATGACAAACACCCAGTGACCGACTGTAAAACCGGCCAACGCCAACAGCGCCAAGTAACGCGAGGTGATTAACAGACCGACAAACAGAATCAGCCCCGCCAAGGGGTGGGGGCTGAAAAAGGCTGAACCTAAGGCGATCAAAAAATTATCCAAAAAGGGGTTAATTAAAGTCTCAATGGGAGCCAGCGGGGTCAAATAGTGACTGAGATTGCCGTAACTCTGCGCCGAAAAGGCGGTGGTCAGTGCGACCACCACAAAGGGCAAGCTGAGGGCAGGCAAACGCCCCAAGCGCCAAAAAAAATCCGCCACCGCCACGGTCAAAAAGACCGCCAAAATCGCGCCGAGAACAATCAACAGCATCAGATATTGATCCAGTTGATAAACCGCTCCTAGAGACAAGCCCACCAACAAGCTGTTGTAGAGATGCAGGCCGCTGCTCAAATTGGCAAAGCGCAGCAGCCTAGCACTGACCAAGCCCACCAGCACCGCCAGCAGACCGGCCAAGCCGATATTGGTAAACCAGAAGGTGGCGAGCAGAAACAGAGCGCCAACCCAGAGACGATTGGCAAACAGGATTGAGGCGTAGGCGCGCAACACCCCCGCGACCCCCGCTTGCAGAGCCTCTCGTAGCAAGGTTAATTTTAGGTTGAGAGTGTTCATCAATCGAACCTACAGAGTGCTGGGCAGGCTTTCGGGAAACGGCTGGCTCAAATGTTCCGGCATCCGCTCCTGCTGGGTGACGACCTCTAGATTCTCGGCGGCACGAATCAGATCGACTCCACCCTGTTCGTTGACCATCACTACATTGGGGCGATACTCAATAAACTGCATCCATTGGGTGTTGTTGTAGGCTCCCACTGGGCCGATCACCAGCGGTTCACCGGTGGGCAGCGGGGGCAACATAATGCTCTGGCGCACCACATCAATGTTCATGCACATCGGTCCATAGACCACCGTTTCCTCTGGCACACCGTCGAGATAACGGGTTGGTTTGAGGCTGTGGTTGTACCAAAAGGCGGTGAAGAGCAGGTTGATTCCCGCATCCACCACCACCGAACGGCGACCGTCGGGTAGACGTTTGTTGGCCACCACCGAGGTGATCAGCTCTTCGGCATCGTCGACCAAAGCACGGCCACTCTCCAACACCAGCGTTGGCCGGTTTTTGCCTTGCGCTTCGCGCTGATTGGTCGCTTCCAGTAGGGTGTCACAGATCGCTTCGGCGTACTGCTCGGCGCTGGGAACGATCTCTTCCGGTGGCAGATAAACCCCTTGCAGGGCGTTGTGCGAGGCAAAACCACCGCCGATGTCGATGTACTCAATCAGGCAGTCGGTGGCCGCTTCAACGCTCTCCATAAAGGCGCACATAATCCGCACTTGAGAGGTGTAGGCGCGCAGTTCGGTGACAAAGGTGCCCACATGGCTGTGCAGACCGGTGAGCTTCAGATGCTCGCTTTGGGCGATGCGTTGCGCGGCTTCCAGTGCTTGGCCTGATTCGATGTTAAAGCCAAAGCGGCTCCATGCCTCGGTGTAACCGGTATCAAAATTGAGTCGAATCGTCACCGGTACGACCTTTCCGGACTCTTTGGCGACTTCTTCCAACAGTGCCAGTTCGTCCAGATGATCGATGTGCAGTTTAGCTCCCTCTGCTACGGCACGGGTTAAAATTTTGCGGTTTTTATTCGGGCCATTGAAGAGGATGAATTCACCCGGTACGCCCAGAGAGCGAGCTTTTTCATACTCAAAATCGGAGACCACTTCGGCCCAGGCACCCTCTTGATGCAAAATATTACAGACCGCGCCGATGTAATTGGTTTTGTAAGACCAGCCTTGAATCACATTGGGGTAGCGGGCGCTAAAGGCGCGTTTCACACGGTGGACATTTTCTCGCAGCCGCCGTTCGGAGAAGACAAACAGCGGTGAGCCGTACTCCTTGACCAACTCCGTCACCGGCACCCCGTCAATGGCATCACGCACTGCTTCGTAGCGATTGGCACCAAATTTATTTAAGCCACCGGCCCGATGTGGGGTCAGGGTGGGACGTTGCCATTTTTTCTCTTGGGTGTTTGCGCTGTTCATTTCTGTTCTTCCTTATCTGCGTTTTTTCAGCAATCTGTTCAAGTTTTGTCTTAAATACGGCAGCCGTTCATGACCACCGATTCGTACTCCGCCAGCGGCACCACACATTCATCGGCGTAACGGATGTACAACATGCCTGGTTTGGGAGGGGCAAACTCTTCAAGCTCTTTGCCCAGCGCCAAGCGCACCAGCGCGTAGGGTAGATTGCGCCCCAGTCCGGCGGAGAAGTAGACCCAAGCGGGGAAGCGGGGGTTGATCTCAATCAGGTGATAACGGCCTTCGTCATCGCGCATCACTTCGACCTCCAACGGCCCGCGCCAATCGAGGTTTTTCACCAGTTTTTCTGCTGCTGCCAGCAACGTTTGATCGTGAATGGCAATGCCCGCCCACGCTTTGCCTTTGTCGGTCACGCCTTTTTTGCGCATCATCACCGAGCCGAGCAGATTGCCCTTGCCATCGCCCAAGCCGGTCAGGTTGACCTCTTCGCCTTTGACAAAACGCTGCACCAACACCGGCAGCCCCCATTGGGCGGCGATGCTGTGAAACGCTTCGGCGGCCTCATCGGCGCTGTGAGCAATTTTGGCATCGTAAAACAGTCCTTTCACCACCAAGGGATAACTCCAGCCCTCTTCTTGGCAGCGATAAAAAAAGCCCGCTTGGGTTACCGACTGAATCTCTGGGCAGTCGATGCCCGCCAATTTAGCCACTTCGTGTAGGCGGTCTTTGTTGCGCAGTTGCAGTTGTTCGCCACTGGGGATAAACAGCTTGATGCCCATCTGTTCCAGCACAGGTTGCAGGCGAATCATGCTCGGCAGTTCGGCATCCAAGCAGGGAATCAGCAGATCAAAGGGATCGGCGGCATGGATCTGTTGCAGCCGTGCCAGCAGCGCCTCTTCACCCGCTGAGGGGTAGGGCAGCAGGTAACTGGCATCGCAGTATTGAGGCAGATAAAAACCAGGATCCAATGCGTCGTAACCCAGCCCGATCAGACGACCCTCGAACTCGGGCGCATCGCGCAGACTGTGCGCCACCGCCAAACCGGGGCCGGGGTTGTCGGGGCGGGCGTTCATGCCGGTGATGGCGACTCGAAGTTGACTCATTTCAATTGTCCTTTCAGCAGGCGAGAGAAGTCCATGAGATCTCGTTCCACTTCACGACTGTCGGCTCCGTACTCCTGCACCACTTTTTCGATCACGGTGTTGGCATCCAAGCCCTCTTGCAGCAGTCGCAGCAGAATCAGACCGGTTTCATTGACCGAAAAACTGTGGCCGCTGACCGGATCAAAGACGAAGCCGTTGTCGTTCAGGGCTAGGCGTTTGACGCTTTCAGCATCGGGCAGTACGGGGCTATCCATTACATTTTCTTCCCATGGTAGTTGACTCATTTCACTCTCCTGCGATTCATAATCTGAGCCGATGGCTCTTGGCATACGGGCTAAGGATTGCCAGACGCTGTCCATTAGGACGCGGCTGGGAATGCCCAGTGGGCGACCGGGCAATATTTCGATACGGGCAAACAGTTGTTCCCAAATTTCATCTCGAAAGCGCAGCAGTTGTAGCCGCAGTGTTTCGTCCACCATCGGTGGTGCAAACAGCAATGACAACAGGGCGCTGTCGGCGGCGATGCCACGTAGGCCGTTTAACAGACCCTCTCGACCTTGTGGCATACCGCTGACGATCAGGCTCAAGCGTTTGCAGCGCGACTCCATCCAGAGTAGAAAAACGCTCTGTTTGTTGGGAAGTAGTCGAAACATCACCCCTTCGGAAACGCGGGAGAGACGTGCCAATATCTTGGTGGTCACCATCGCTAACTGATCTGCTTCGGCAAGACGATCCAGCGCGGTCAAAAGCGCTTTGATGCGTCGATCTTTGAGCAGCTCTCTGAGTGGTTGATCCAGTTGTGATGATGGTCTGTTCACGGCTTTCCCTTATCTCGTGGAGCTATTTGTAAGTGAAAGTATTTACTTTCACAACATGAATGACGGGGTTGGGTGAAAAATGTGACGCAGTTGGCGAAAGTTTCTTGGTTGAGCTTTTGTTGTCTCAATTTAGGCGTTGTTGCTGATGGATGTGAAATTCAGCCATTTTTCTTTCCCTGTCAATGTGATAGGGTCATTTTCTATGAGCACTCTTACTTTTGATACTTTAAAATTTGCCCGTCGTCTTAAAGATGCGGGCGTTCCTGATAAACAAGCTGAAGCAGAGGCCGAGGCTTTGGCAGAGGTGTTTGAGTTACACAGTGATGAGTTGGTTACGAGAGAGTACCTTGATACCAAGTTTGAACGTGAATTAGCGCCAGTCCATTCTGATCTCAGACTTATGAAATGGATGTTGGCATTGATTATTGTGGTGAATGTTGCTCCGGCTCTTAAGACGTTTTTTTCTTAAGCCGTAGCTCAATTTCTAGCCAAATAAATTT
>CAZTQX010000013.1:0-31974 GCA_964615985.1 uncultured Gammaproteobacteria bacterium
TATTGATGTGTTTCATCGTGATCCAGGGCATCAGCGTAGCTTGCTGGAAAACTTGAAAAGCAGTAGTCGCTCAAGTGTTGAGGTAGCAGGATTGAGTTTGGATATTGTGGTGAACCCCGTGTTTGACGATGAGGGGCAGCGTGTGGGTACGGTGGCGGAATGGAGTGACCGTACCGTCGAAGTGGGCATCGAAAAAGAGGTCAGCAACATTGTGGATGCCGCCGTGGCAGGGGACTTCAGTCGTCGCATCGAAGAGCGTAATAAAGAGGGTTTTTATCAGCGCTTGGCAAACGGAATTAATCAAGTGTTGCAGACCAGTGAAACGGGCATTGGTGATGTGATGCGAGTCTTACGAGCGCTCTCAGAGGGTGATTTAACCCAGCGTATGGAGGCGGATTATCAAGGGGTGTTTGCCCAGTTGAAACAAGACGCCAATACCACCATTGATCGGCTTTCGCAGGTGATCGGTAATGTGCGTGAAAATGCCGATGTCATCTCCAACGCCGCGATGCAGGTGAGCAGTACGGCGCAGAGTTTGAGTCATGGAGCCAGTGAGCAAGCCGCCAGTGTCGAGCAGGCTTCCGCCAGTGTTGATCGAATGAATGGGGCGATCAAACAGAACGCTGAGAATGCTAAAACGACGGGAGGCATCGCCACAACAGCGGTGGGTTCCGCTAAAAAAGGCGGTCGAGCAGTTAAAGAGACGGTGACGGCGATGAATCAGATTGCGGAGAAAATTTCGGTGATTGCCGAGATTGCCTTTCAGACCAATATTTTGGCGCTTAATGCGGCCATTGAAGCGGCGCGAGCGGGAGAGCATGGTAAAGGGTTTGCGGTAGTCGCTGCCGAGGTGCGGCAATTGGCCGAACGCAGCCAAACGGCTGCCTCTGAAATTGGTGCGTTGGCCAATTCAAGTGTCGATATTGCGCGTCAGGCGGGTGGGGTTTTGGATGAAATGGTGCCGAGCATCAATAAAACGGCAAACCTAGTGGAAGAGATTACTCTCTCGTCTCAGGCACAGTCGGCGGGTGTGGGGCAGATTGCCAATACCATGGGGCAGTTGGATCAGGTCACGCAGCAGAATGCTGCGGCTTCGGAGGAATTGGCCGCCACAGCTGAGGAGATGCGCGGTCAATCGGTGCAGTTGCAGCAGTTGATTGGTTTCTTCCAGTTGCGAAGAGCGGAGGTTGAATCTCAACGAGACGAACTGGAGGTTTGTTAGATCGATTTTTCTACGAGTTACATCTGTTGGCGGTAGTTCAAACGCTCCATCAGATAACAGAAGCAGTCTTGGCGAATCACTCTTTCATCCAAGGTCAACATGGAGGGCATCACGGCGCGTTGCAGTCGTAGCTCTCCGCCTTCCACGTTAAAATAACGCTCACTCACTTCATTCCCCGCTTCATCGTAAGCTAGCAAGGGCTGTGTTTCGTTTGAGGTGATGTGGCCAAGTAGGCTGCCAACATTCAATTCTTGAAAGTTTAAGTGATCCAGTTGCGGTGAAAGGTGCAGTTCGGCGTTTGCTTGTTCAGTAAAGCTGAAAGCAATCTGCGGGTTAACTTTGACTTGTGCCACGGTGTGAAACAGATCCATGTCGTGCGGTGCTACATCGTGTTGGGCGATGTGATCCATGTGCAGGCAGGCATCGAGAAATTCAAAGGCGTGTTGAATGCCATGTTGCTGGCCGATGCGCCCGCATTCCAGCGTCACCGCAGGACAGAGTTGAGCAAAGGCTTGGGATTGAACTCCCCGTGGACGAGTGAAATAGACCACGGTGCGCGAGAACAGTGTGGCCAGTTGAAAAAAACGTTGATCCAGTACATTGATGCAGGCGTAGTGTGGGTTGAGGCCGGTGTTGTTGTGCAGATCAACGCTGGCAAACAACGGCTTGTTGGCCATGCGGTCGTAGACCTGCATCATCATGCGAGTCTCATCGCATTCGGGTTCTTCGCTGCCAGGCCAGCAGCGGTTGTAATCGGGCTGATCGGGTAGGCGGCGCAGACCTTTGTGGGCGGCCAAAACGTTGCCGACAAACAAGGTCAGAGCGCGGGGCAATTTTTTGTTGTGGTATTTTTTCAGCAGTTGCTGCACTGCCAGCAACCCCGTGTCCTCGTTGCCGTGCAGCAAAATTGAGACAAACAGTCGTTCGGGGCGTTCGCCATCCAGATGAATCAAACCGGAGCCACCCAACAGCCCCAGCAGGGATTTGGCTGAACAATTATTAAAACCTTTGGGTAGATGTTGCCACTCTTTCAGCATTCAAATACTCCAGAGATGCACGGGTTTGGCTTGGTTTTGCCGTGCCAGACAGGCGTAGGTGAGGCGCTGCATGTCACGACCGTGACGTTTGACGTAATTCTGCTGCCAAACGGCTCCCGTCTGTTGGTTTTCCACTCGCGCCTCGATGATGCCCAGATAGTGGTCGATGTCGCGCTGGTGGATGTTGAGGTCAAACAGCCCTTGGCGAGCCAGATGAATCAGCTCATCCAAAATCAGGCGGCGCAGGTTGTGGTGCTGGTGATCCAGCCAGACAACCTGTGTTTGCAGACCTCGACGCGCCGCTCGGTAGAAGTTGTCGCGGCACTGGGCAAACTCAAGCTGACTTTCGGGCAGCTCTTGTTGCTGGCTGAGGTAGTGGGTCAGGCCGTAGTAGAAGGCGGCGTTGGCCATGTTGTCGCTGAGGGTGGGGCCACTGGGCAGAATGCGTTGCTCGATGCGCAGGTGGGGAACGCCTTGCTCATCAAAACCTAACAGAGGGCGATTCCAGCGCCAGAGAGTGCCGTTGTGCAGCCGCAGATGGGGCAGTGGTTGTGGGTCGTCTTTGAGGTTCAAGGGTAGCAGTACGGGGAAGTGTTGTTGGTTTTCGTTGAAACACTCCATCAAGGAGTGGTAGGCAAAACCGGAACCAAAACCGACCCGATGCAGCGGCCCGTGAGCGACTCCGGCGAAACCGCCCACATTGATCGCCTGCTCAAACAGCGGAATACGGGTCTCGTGCCAGAGGTTTTTGCCAAACAGGTAGGGCGAGTTGGCACAGGCAGCGATCAAGGGCGCGGAAGCGATAATGGAGGCGTTGTAGTAGCGCGTGGCTTGATTCAGTGGTACTTGCAGGTGAGTTTGAAACGAGGTGGTGGCGGATTCCAACATCACATCGGGGTGTTGGGTTTTGAGCCTTTCTTGGCCTTGGATATCGATCTGGAGCGGTTTGTCTTGGCGGGCGTGCAGGACTTGATCGTTGAGGGCTTGGTAGCGTTTCAGGCTCGACATGTTGCGCGGGTTGAGATGTGATTTTTGCAGAGTGGGTAGGGTGCCAGACATCAGCAGGTGGGCGTTCATGCGTCGTGCTTGCTGGTGGCAGGCCATCCAACTCTGCTCCAGCTGCCGCTCCATCTGTGACAGGGACTGTTGTTTTAGGGGTAGGGGTTGGCTGTTGATCTCGATGTTAAAGCGTGCCAACTCAGGGGTGATGTTGGGGTTGTTGAGCTGTTGGATAAAGGCTTCGTTGATGGGGGCGGGGTTTAATTCTTCATCCAGCAGCCAGGCCTCCAGCTCGAAACCGATTTTGAGGGGTTGGTTGGCCAGCACGCCCTCTTTGAACCAGCGTTGCAGGGTTTTTGTTTCCATTTTTAAGCGTTGCTCAAAACGGGCAAAATCCTCTGTACTGAAACAGGTAACGTCGATTTCCTGACCCATAACACTGTTCTCCTCATGGTGAGGTTAGATTCAACGGTGTTTTTTTTAACCAAACAGCCCCACAAAGATCAGGCCGACCGCAATGTAAATGGCCGCTTCCAGCGCACCGATGGCGACGTTGCGTTGATCGATCACCTCTTCGGCGATGTTGATGCCGGGCAGAATAATAAAACGTGCCACCAGTGAAACGATGGTTTGGATCAAAAACATCAGTAGGGCGATGCCGCTCCACGCCAGCAGCGAGGTGGGCAGATCCCCAGCGTTGTAGACCACGATGCCGGAGCTGGCGGTGACCGCCAAGGCGACTCCGATGCGGTGACCGGTGAAACGCACCGCCAGAGCAACGTTGCCGTCGGCAATCTCTTGCGCCAAGGTGCGTCCTGGGTAGTGACGTGAAAAGACCGTGGCGCGGTAGCGAGTGGCCAGATAGAGAATCACCTGAGAGGCGACGTAGCCGCCCAGCAGTGCCACCAAACCGATCAGGCTGCTGCCTTCAACCCAAGACATCAGCGCGCGCAGAATAATCGCGGCGGCGATCATATTACCCGCGTCCACCAGACCCACGGCAACGTTGTCTTTGTGCAGCTGTTCCTTGACCGAGATTTCTGGCAGGGAGATGTAATCAAAGACTTGGTGGGTGAGCCACATCAGTGCCAGACCGGCAAAACCGTAGCTGAACATCAGGATGATTTCGTGTACCGGATCGGTGCCTGCTTCGCCAGCCACCGCCCCCATGAGCATGATCGAAACCCCGATCAGCGCTCCGGCCATGGAGATGCCCATGGCAAAGTTGTCTTGTTTAGAGACGGTGTCGGTCAGTGAAGTGCTGGCCAGTGCGCCGGAGAAAAAGCGGATACTGCCCAACACCATCAAAACGATGACGAGGTCGATGAAGTAGTAGAGAAACGAGGCGTCGTGTAGAACAACATAATTCATGATCTTAGCTCCCTGGTAGATCTCATTTGCCACCAAAACTGCTGCGGGAGCCGTAGGAGCTTCCGCGTGTGCTGGCACCGAAAAAAGAGGACGTGCGTTTGCTGCTGGTGGAACTTGAACTGCTGCTTACACTTCTGCCAGAGCTGGGCTTGCCGCTGAGTGAGACCGGCCCTCGACTGGTTTGGCGAATGCTGCTGTTGCGTTTTTGCATGCTGCTGTAGGTACTGATCCGTTGTTGACCGCTGACACTGCCGTAACTTTTTGGTTTCGGCGTTTTAATTCCCTTATTAGCCAACTGTTGTTGGCCTTGTCTCCAGCTCTGCCGATCTCGTGAAGAGCCGTAAGCATCGCGTCCCCAATCATTATAGTAGCTGTTATGGCGACTGCGGTTCCAGTTATCATACCCTATTCTCTGTCGCCCGCCGAACATGCCCATGACATCGCTGAGCAGACGGTATTGGCCGTACCATTGCCAGAAGCCGCCACCGCTGCTGCCACCGGACCAACTGCCGTAGTTGGGGTTACCCACCAGTTGGCTGCCAGCGACATTATTGCTGCTGCTGGTCTGCTTGGGCACGTTGACCCGTGGCAGAGTACCGCCAGAGAGATCGGCCAGCGTGTTGACCACATCTTGTAAGGAGTCGTTGTAGACCAAGGGGTCGGTGGCGGCGGTGAGGGCATCCAGCTCTTGGGCGGCGGGCAGGTATTGGTTTTTGTTGTCAGGGCTTCGATTGATTGCAGAGAGGCGTTTTTTCAGGCTCTGAAAACTGGGGCCTTTGCTGCTGGCGTCGGTTTCGAGCTGTGCGACGACCTCTTTTAACTCAGGTTTTTGCTGTTTGAGTTTGTCGGCGTAGTGACGAATCAGCAGGGCGTTGCTGAGGCTACCACGCTCCAGTTTGTTGGCTAACGAACTGAGTTGTGACTCAACAAAACTGTGGCGTTTTTGAATGTCTTCGGCGTATTCATTAGAGCAGCCGCTGAGCAGCAACAGCAGAAAGATAAGCGAGAAAAGGTCAATAGCAGAACTGCCCTGTTTTGGCATGGTCTGTCCCTTAATCATGAGGTGGTGTTTAAAAGGCGGGCGAGCTGTGTCAGATCGGTGTAATGACCTTCGCGCATCATCAACAGCAGCGCCGAACATTGGATTGGGGTTTGTGCGGCAGGGTTGCAGTGCAGTTGATCATCTTGATCAACGTACGCAACCGCCGTACCGATGTCGTTTTGCATCAGGCGGCAGACGATCTCCGACCAGCTGATGTTGCTGAGCTGAATTTCAAAGCGTTGGTACTGATCACTGCTGGAGTTGAACATATTCTCGATGATCTGCTCCGAACCAGGGGCGGCAAAACTGCGCACGATCATGCCAGGATAGGCGCGCATGGGGCGAATAACAATGTCTGCGCCCGCCTTCTGTAGACGCGCTCGATTTTGGTCATCGACGCATTCGGCCAGCACGGTGGCGCGGGTGCCGGTTTCTCGTAGGCGATGTAGGATATCAAAGGTGCTGCTGTCGGAAAGACGGTCGTTCTCGGTTTTGGCCAGTACTACGATCAGTTTGGCTTGTTGGGCGTTGCTCGCTTGCAAGCTGCGGGGGTCACTGCCACTGCCATGATAATAAACCAGGTTTTCGGTCTGTTTGATTTCGCTGGGTAAGCCTTGTTCGAATTGCCGACTGAGAATTTGAATGGGCAGCGTTTTGAAGTGGCTCTCTCGAAACTGTTTAATCAGACGTTTGAAATAGTGTGAGCCGTTTGTTTCTGGGGTGTTGATAATCAAAATGTGGTCATTCATGTTCCAGATCCATTCGCCGCGTCGTTGGCGGCGGCGTTTTTCGCCTCGGTAATCAAAGTAATCTCCAGCGGTTTTGGCCAGCACAAAAATCCCACCCATATAGATTAGCAGTGTTGTGCTGCTGCGTCCCCAAAAGGTGCTGGCGGAAAGATCGCCGTAACCGACGGTGGTGATGCTGGTGAGGGTCAGCCAGAGGGCGTTGCCGAGAGAGAGTTGTTCAAACTGCATCATGGCTGCGCTGTGTAGCAGAATGATGAGTGAGAGGTAGCCGGAGGTGCGCAGCAGAGAGCGGGCCATCTGACGTTGGTCGCGATCCGGTCTGCGGTGCAGTAGGTAAAACAGCCAGGTAAACATCTCAGTGAGGGTTCCAGCGGGGTGATGTTGGCATGGTACCTTTGTCGAGTGTGAAAGTCCTGTTTTTGCTGCTCGGCATGGCGGAATTCCCTATTGTATACTTGTGTTTTATGACAAATGTATAAAAAATTTCTTATGACCGACAATGAGCCTCTAAAACCGAATGATCCTCTGTTCGTGGATACCTCCGCAGCACGGGGTGATTTTAGTTTGAAACGTCTCTATCGTGATCTTAATGTGGATCAGCAAGGCACGTTGCATCAACCACCACGAAAACAGTACATTCTGTTTACGGGGCATCGAGGTTGCGGCAAAAGCACCGAGCTGTTGCGTGTTGCCGATTATCTGCACGATCCAGAACGTTATTACGTGGTTCATTTGGATTGTCTGGAAAAGCTCGATATCAACAACTTGAAATACTCCGATGTGCTGTTGGCATTGGCTTCTGCGTTGTTGGAGCAGTTGCAAAAAGCTGGGGTTAACTTAGAACAGGTGCACCTGAGTCGGCTGGAAAACTGGTTCAAAGAGCGCATTGAGTTGCATGTTAAAACCCATGATCTGGCGATGGAGATTAAGGCTGGAGCCAAAACCAAGGCGGGTTTGCCGTGGTTGGTGAGCTTGTTTGCCGAATTGACTGGTAAAATCAATGTGGGGTCAAGTTATCGAGAAGAGTTGCGTTTGGTGGTGCGAGGCAGTTTTAGTGAGTTTGCGCAGAGTTTCAATCAACTGGTGAATGTCGCAGAAGAGAAGCTAGAACAGAAGGGCTTGGGAAGGCGAATTTTGTTTGCAGTGGACGGTACGGATCGTTTGGATGACGAGCGATGCTCGTGAGTTTTTTATTGAAAACGTTCATCAGTTAACGCAAATCCAATCTCTGTTTATCTACTGTGCTCCGATTCATCTGTTGCATGCGGACAATCAACTGAACGCCAGTTTTGGTCAGCCGTTTCGGGTGCCAATGTTGAAAATTCGTGAGCGCGGTGGAGCAAAAGTGGCAGAACATTATCAGGTGATGCGTGAGCTTGTGCATAAACGGGTGCCTGCTTATTTGTTTGATGATGCTGAGACGTTGGATTATTTGATCGAATACAGCGGTGGCCATCCTCGTGATCTGTTGCGATTGTTGAACGTGGCGATTAATTTTTCAGACGATGAAAAAATAGAGCAGCAAGCGGCGAAAAAATCGGTGCAGCAGTTGGCGAATGAGTATCGTCGTTTTATTCACAGTCAAGATTATGCCCGTTTGGTTGAGATTGATCGTCACCCTGATAGCCCTGATGATTTTACCGATGCCGAGAGCAGTAAAATGCTCTACAACCTGATTTTACTGGAATATAACGATTGTTTTTGGAAAAGTCATCCGGTGATATCGACCTTGTCCGGTTATAAAAAAGCGCAGAGTGAGGCGCAAGAATAAATTATGCCATTGCAGTGGCAGCTTGCTTCACAGCATTCAGGTTGTTTGATTCGTTTGCGTCGGTTGTTGGAAAAATTACAGGGGTTTCATGCCCTGATTGTGCAGCACAATCGTCCTCTGTATCGAGATGGTCTGATCAATTTTTTGGCAGCTTCTTCTCGTAATCATGTCACCTTTGATCTTAAACAGTGCACTGATTTTGCTGAGTTTGTGCAGTACTTTGTCGCACTGAGCGAGAATGTCTCCGTAGTCCATATCATTAATTTAGAGAGTTTGTCGGAGCAAAAACGCCAGGAGTTCTTTCGTGGTATTAACTATCACCGTGAATTTTTGGAGCGCTCTTTTGCGGGTGTGGTGATGTTTTGGTGCATTGAAGTACACATTCGTGAGATGGCACTGAAAGCCGCAGATTTTTGGGCGTGGCGTGAGCAGGTGTTTGATTTTTCTTTGTCGGTTGATACCGTGCCGCATCAAATAGAATCGTGGCATAAGGTGCTGAATTTAGATTCAGAAGTTAAGCGGAAGCGTATTGAGAAAATTCAGTCGTTTTTGCGTTCAGAAGCAAGTGAACTCACATTGAGTCGGACGGATTTGAAGCAGGAGTTAGGGCAGCTTTATTGGAGTGTGGGGGAGTATAAAAAAGCGGAGCAGGCGTTTCAGCTGGCAATTGATGATTATCATCAGCTTGATGAGTTGGAAGCTGAAGCAATCACTCGACGTAATTTGTGTGAAGTTTGGCACCGTGTAGGAAAGGGTGGACAGGCACTAGAGGTGCTCCATAAGAGAGTGTTGCCGGTGTTTAAAACCTTACGAAACAGAAAAGAGGTGGCGGAAACCTTTGGCCTTATCGCGGATATTCTTGAAATGAGAGGTGAGCTGGATCAAGCACTGGCGATTCGGCACGATGAAGAGCTGCCTATTTATGAGCAGCTTGGAGATGTGCGTTCTTTGCTGGTGGGTCGAACAAACCTTGCACTGTCGCTCTGGCAGATGGATTCTGAGAAAAATCGAGAGCAGGTGCAAGAACTGCTCTGTATGGCATTGGGTGAAGCGGGGCGTTTGCAGTTGCCAGAGGCGGAACAGATTGCTGGGACTTTGATGCAGATGGGACTCTCTTGTGGTACTTGAAGAGGTCGATAGTGAAAGCCTTATCGGCTTTCTGCGGTGCTATTTTTAATTACCTGTAAAAATATCCAAAAAAGCCATTGACGCACAGGGTCGCTTTGCATAGAATCGCAGCCCCTGAACGGGGTGCTGTAGAAAGCACTTCGGGACAGGTCGTCGGGGCATAGCGCAGCCTGGTAGCGCATCTGCTTTGGGAGCAGAGGGTCGGGGGTTCGATTCCCTCTGCCCCGACCATTTTTTACAGTATGTACGGACAGTTTTCCGTCTGCGCCCGTAGCTCATCTGGATAGAGCATCGGCCTTCTAAGCCGAGGGTAGCAGGTTCGAACCCTGCCGGGCGTACCATGTTTTACGGTTTTATGGTGAGCGTAGCTCAGTTGGTAGAGCCCCGGATTGTGATTCCGGTGGTCGTGGGTTCGAGCCCCATCGTTCACCCCAAATTTTGCGGGCTGTTAGCTCAGCTGGTAGAGCAAGTATTGAAGCCCAGCCCAGCTGGGCTTTTCTATGTTGAGAGTTTGTTGAAGCAGTACATTTCACTTTGCGAGAGTGGCGGAATTGGTAGACGCGCTGGTTTTAGGTACCAGTGGGGTAACCCGTGAGAGTTCGAGTCTCTCCTTTCGCACCATATTTTTTACATCCATTTTCTTATCCCCATATTTTTTAGAGGTGCCAAATGCAGATTTCCGTGGAAGCGAAGGAAGGACTGGAACGCCAATTGACGGTTCAAGTGCCCGCTGAACGCATTGATGAGACGGTTGCAACCCGTCTTAAGTCGTTGATGAAAACGGCGCGTCTGGACGGTTTTCGTCCTGGTAAGGTGCCTTTGAAAGTGGTGCAGAAACGTTTTGGTGAGCAAGTTCGTCAAGAAGTGATGGGCGATATGATCCAGTCCAGCTTCCAAGAAGCTCTGGTTCAGGAAAAAATTCGTCCCGCTGGAATGCCTCAGATCCAACCCAATGCTGATACTGCGGAAGGTGCAGGTCTGGCCTATGTGGCGACCTTTGAAGTTTATCCCGAGTTTGAAATCAGTGGCACAGAGTCGATTGCTGTGGAGAAACCACAGGTTGATGTGAATGATGCTGATCTGGAAAAAATGATCGATAACCTGCGTAAACAGCGTTTGGAATGGAATGATGCTGAGCGTGCTTCAGAAGACGGTGATCGTCTGACTATTGATTTTACTGGCTTTATTGACGGTGAGAAATTTGAGGGTGGCAGTGCGGAGAATACGCCTCTGGTTCTCGGTTCTAACTCAATGATTGATGGTTTTGAGTCCCAATTGGTGGGAGCTTCAGCCGGTGACGAGAAGAGCATTGAAGTGACCTTCCCTGAAAAGTACCAGGCAGAGAATCTGGCTGGCAAAGTGGCCACCTTTGAGATCAAGGTACACAAGGTTGAAAGCTCTTCACTGCCTGAATTGAGCGAAGCGTTTGTGAAGGAAATGGGCATCGAGAGCGGTGACATTGAGGAGCTGCGCAACGGCGCACGGGATAATATGATCCGTGAAATGGAGCAGGCGATTAAGAAAAAGGTTAAGCAGCAGGTGATGGACGGTCTGTTGGCGCAAAACCCCATCGATGTACCTAAAGCGTTGGTGCAAGAAGAGATTGAAGCACTGCGCAAACAGATGGTGCAGCAGATGAGTGAATACGCGCCTGGAGCCGATGGCAGTACGTTCTCTGATGATATGTTTCGTGATGAAGGTACGCGCCGAGTCAAACTAGGCTTGATTATTGCCGATGTGGTCAGTCAGGCGAAATTGAAGCCCAGTGCAGAAAAAGTGCGTGAGATGGTTGAGTCTATTGCCGCACCGTACGAAGATCCTCGCCAGGTTGTGGATTACTACTACGGCAATAAAGAGATGTTAAACAACGTTGAAGCGGTGGTGCTGGAAGAAGCGGTGGTGGATTGGGTCATGGATCAGGCTCAAGTGTCTGATAAAGCGATGAGCTTTGATGAGATCATGAACCCCGCTCAACCGAGTGCTGCTGCCGGAGAGTAAACATGAAAACCGGAATGTTTGATTCTGCTGCAAGCACACCACAGGCGCTGGGATTGGTGCCAATGGTGGTTGAGCAGACCCCTCGCGGGGAGCGCTCTTACGATATCTATTCGCGTCTGTTGAAAGAGCGGGTGATTTTTTTGGTCGGTCCCGTTGAGGATTATATGGCCAATTTGGTGGTGGCACAGTTGCTCTTTTTGGAGTCTGAAAACCCCGATAAAGACATCTCCCTCTACATCAATTCACCGGGTGGTTCCGTGACCGCTGGGCTGTCGATCTACGATACGATGCAGTTTGTTAAACCGAATGTCAGTACCCTTTGCATTGGTCAAGCAGCCAGTATGGGCGCGATTTTGCTGGCCGGTGGCGAAGCGGGCAAGCGGCATATTTTGCCGCACTCAAGGGTGATGATTCATCAGCCGCTGGGTGGTTTTCAGGGGCAGGCCTCAGATTTTGAGATCCACGCGCGGGAAATTTTGAGCATTCGTGAGCGTTTGAATACGATTTTGGCCGATCATTCAGGAAAATCCTTGGAGACCATCTCGGCGGATACCGAACGAGATAACTTCATGAGTGCTGATGAAGCGGTGGCTTACGGTTTGGTGGATCAGGTGGTTAATAAACGTTGATTGGGTCGGTTAGACCTAGATCACAGTTGAAATCTGCACGCGATGTGCAGGGATACGAATGGTAAAATATCTGACTTTGTGGGATACGAGGTCGTAGTCCGCTCTATTTAATGTTGCGATCCGCTTGAAAAAAAGTGGGGCAGCACATATTGTTAGACAAATTAAGTTGGTACTTAGGATCGTGCTATGAGTAAAGATCAAGAGAAAGGTTCTGATGGTGGCAAGCTGCTGTACTGTTCGTTTTGCGGTAAAAGCCAGCACGAAGTCCGCAAACTGATTGCAGGACCATCGGTCTTCATCTGTGATGAGTGTGTGGATCTGTGTAACGACATCATTCGTGAAGAGATGGAAGAGAAGTCCATCTCTTCTACTTCTCGTCTACCCAAACCGAAAGAGATCAATCAAATTCTCGATGAGTATGTGATCGATCAAGGTCATGCGAAAAAAGTCTTGTCAGTGGCGGTTTACAATCACTACAAACGTCTTGAGTATGCCAAAGACAGTGATACTGTTGAGTTGGCCAAAAGCAATATTTTGCTCATCGGTCCCACCGGTTGCGGTAAAACGCTGCTGGCTGAGACGCTGGCGCGCTTGTTGGATGTGCCGTTTGCGATTGCCGATGCCACCACCCTGACCGAAGCCGGTTATGTGGGTGAGGATGTTGAAAACATCATCCAAAAGCTGCTGCAAAAGTGCGATTACGACGTTGAAAAAGCTCAAAATGGCATCGTTTATATCGATGAAATTGATAAGATTTCACGCAAGTCAGACAATCCTTCAATCACTCGGGACGTTTCCGGTGAAGGGGTGCAACAAGCACTGTTGAAATTGATCGAAGGCACTGTGGCTTCGGTTCCTCCTCAAGGGGGACGTAAACACCCGCAGCAGGAGTTTTTGCAGGTGGATACCAGCAACATTCTCTTCATTGTCGGGGGTGCCTTTGCTGGTCTGGATAAAATGGTCAAAGAGCGCTCTGAAAAGGGTGGTATCGGTTTTTCTGCCGAGGTCAGCAGCAAAGACGATCAACGCAGCATGGGTGAGTTGTTGCTGGACGTGGAGCCGGAAGATCTGATTCGTTACGGTTTGATTCCTGAGTTTATCGGTCGTCTGCCGGTGATGGCGACGCTGGAAGAGCTGGATGAAAAGGCCTTGGTGCGGATTCTAACCGAACCTAAAAACGCCATCAGCAAACAGTACGCAAAACTGTTTGAGATGGAGGGCTGTGAAATCGAACTGGGTGATGATGCGCTTGCGGCTGTGGCTCAGAAAGCGATGGAACGTAAAACCGGTGCGCGGGGGTTGAGAACGATTCTGGAGCACGTTTTGCTGGACACCATGTACGATCTGCCCTCAATGGAGAACGTCAAAAAGGTGGTGGTGGATGCGGCAGTGGTGAACGGTGAATCTGAGCCGTATCTGCTGCTGGAAGAGAACGATGACCTGATCGCATCGGGTTATAAAAAAGCGGCTTCTGATGAGTAGTTTGTTCTGATTTGTGCTGCTTTTTGTTAACAGCGACGCGCCCTGCACTTAAGAGTTGGATCACATCTCAAGCGCACGGCGCGTTTTTTATTGCCCAATAAATAATTTTATGCTTGAAATAGAGGCATTTGCCCCTATTTTCTCTGCAAGCCTAATTTTAACGAGGATGCTCTGGTGGACAACGATAACAGTTCGATGGTGACAGGTAGTCAGGTAACGATGCTTCCCGTACTTCCGTTACGGGATGTGGTGGTCTATCCGCACATGGTGATTCCGCTGTTTGTGGGGCGTGAAAAATCGATTAATGCCCTGGATGCGGCCATGTCTGGTAACAAACAGGTTTTGCTGGTGGCACAGAAAAGCGCCGAAGTGGATGATCCGAATGAGTCTGAAATTCATCCTATTGGTACCTTATCTACTATTTTGCAGCTGCTTAAATTGCCCGATGGTACGATTAAAGTGCTGGTTGAAGGCACCCAAAGAGCCGAGATAGTCGAATTGGTAGCCGAAGAAGGTGACTATTTTAGCGCGAACATTACTCTGGTCGAAGAAGAAAATTTTGACGATGATCGAGAAGTGGAAGTCTTGATTCGCTCGATTATGGGTCTGTTTGACCAGTATGTGAAGTTGAACAAAAAAGTGCCCCCCGAGGTGCTGACCTCCTTGGCTGGCATCGATGAGCCGTCTCGTTTGGCGGATACGATTGCGGCTCACATGTCGTTGAAGTTAGAAGAGAAACAGAAGGTCTTGGAAGTCGTTGGGGCGAAAGCTCGTCTTGAGCATCTGATGCTTTTGATTGAAGGCGAGTTGGATCTGTTACAGATCGAAAAGCGCATTCGCGGTCGGGTCAAGCAGCAGATGGAAAAAAGCCAGCGCGAGTACTATCTGAACGAGCAGATGAAAGCCATTCAGAAAGAGATGGGGGATCTGGACGATGCACCCAACGAAATCGAAGATTTGGTGGCGCGGGTTAAAAAGGCCGGTATGCCCAAAGAGGCGCGCGAGAAAGCCGAGTCTGAAATTCAGAAGCTGAAGATGATGTCCGTCATGTCTGCCGAGGCGGCGGTGGTGCGCAATTACATCGACACCCTGTTGAGTGTGCCGTGGCGCAGACGCAGCAAAGTCAACAGCAGCATCTCCACTGCCGAGGATGTACTAGCGGAAGACCACTACGGTCTGGATAAGGTCAAAGAGCGCATCCTGGAATATCTGGCGGTACAGCAGCGGGTGAAAAAGCTCAAAGGGCCGATTCTCTGTCTGGTTGGGCCTCCTGGTGTCGGCAAAACCTCGCTGGGGCGCTCCATTGCTCGTGCCACCGGACGTAAATTTGTCCGCATGGCGTTGGGTGGAGTGCGCGACGAGGCGGAGATTCGCGGTCATCGGCGTACCTACATCGGCTCGATGCCCGGTAAGATCATCCAGAATATGATCAAAGTGGAGAAGAAAAACCCACTGTTCTTATTGGATGAGATCGATAAGATGTCGATGGATTTCCGTGGTGATCCCTCTTCGGCGCTGCTGGAAGTGCTTGATCCCGAACAAAACCATACCTTTAACGACCATTACCTCGAAGTGGACTTTGATCTCTCCGATGTGATGTTTGTCGCCACCTCCAACAGTTTGGCGATTCCAGGGCCGTTGTTGGATCGGATGGAAGTGATTCGGATTCCAGGTTACACCGAAGATGAAAAAATCAACATTGCCATGCGTTATCTGGTGCCGAAACAGATGAACACCAATGGTCTGAAAAAGGGTGAGCTGAAGATTACCGAAGAGGCCATTCAGCAGATCGTGCGTACTTACACTCGTGAAGCGGGGGTGCGTAACTTGGAACGGGAAATCTCTAAAATCTGCCGTAAAGTAGTCAAAGAGATTTTGCTGGAGAAGGTTGAAGGCGAAGTGGTGGTCAATGCAGACAACTTGGATAAATATCTGGGGGTCTATCGTTTCCGCTACGGTCGTGCCGAAGAGAGCGATCAGGTCGGTCAGGTGACCGGTTTGGCGTGGACCGAGGTGGGTGGTGAGCTGTTGACCATTGAGTCGGCTGTGATGCCTGGTAAGGGGCGTTTGAGCAACACAGGTCAGTTAGGGGATGTGATGAAAGAGTCCATTCAGGCGGCAATGACGGTGGTGCGCAGTCGCGCCAGACTGTTGGGGTTGGCAGCGGACTTCCATGAGAAACAGGACATCCACATTCACGTTCCAGAAGGGGCAACGCCGAAAGACGGCCCCAGTGCAGGGGTGGGCATGTGTACGGCACTGGTCTCGGCTCTGACGGGCATTCCGGTCTGCGCCAATGTGGCGATGACCGGTGAGATTACCTTGCGGGGTGAGGTCTTACCCATCGGCGGCCTGAAAGAGAAGCTGTTGGCTGCGCATCGTGGCGGCATCGAGGTGATTTTGATCCCTGAAGAAAATCGCAAAGATTTGGCAGAGATTCCGGCCAATATCGTCGCCAAGTTGGATATTCGGGCGGTGCGTTGGATTGATGAGGTCTTGGATGTGGCGTTGCAGCACATGCCCACGCCTCTGCCCGAGGAGAAGAGCGGAAAGAGCGGCGATGAGGCCAAATCGAAAGAGGATAAAAAAGCTGAATCGCTGCTCCACCATTAAAAGTTGCTGAATTAAGCTTGCTTCTGCTTGACAGCCCTTTGCTCGGCTTGGTATAAATCCTCGCCGCGCTGTAGGAGAGTTTGGCGTGGTGGTCGTGAGAGATTCGAGCAGGTAAAAATTTTTAAATTTTAAGAACCCACTTGAGGGAATGCGAAATGAATAAAACAGAATTTGTAGAAGCCGTCGCTGAGAATGCCGATGTGTCTAAAGCAACTGCCGCTAAAGTCTTTGACTCTATGGTTGATGTGATTTCCAGCAGTTTAAAAGAGGGTGAGCAGATCACCTTGATCGGCTTTGGTACCTTCTTGGTTCGCCATCGTGAAGCCCGTAAAGGCCGTAATCCACGTACCGGTGATGAGATTCAAATCAAAGCTTCAAATGTTCCGAGTTTCAAAGCTGGTAAAGCATTAAAAGATGCCGTAAACTAGCGCGATTCTGATCTAGGGTGTTTAGCTCAGTTGGGAGAGCGTCGCCCTTACAAGGCGAATGTCGGGGGTTCAAGTCCCTCAACACCCACCATTATTGGAGCGGTAGTTCAGTTGGTTAGAATACCGGCCTGTCACGCCGGGGGTCGCGGGTTCGAGTCCCGTCCGCTCCGCCAGCTTCATGAAGAAGGGCACCTTTTAGGTGCCTTTTTTTTTAACTGTTGATTCAGTTATACATTTTCTTCCTACTCTTAAACGGATTGGTCTACAGCAATGTTACAGTCTTTTAGCGATGGCATAAAAAATTCAAAATGGCTGGCCTACGGAATCATTGGTTTGATTATTATTCCGTTTGCTTTTTTTGGCATCAGCTCCTATCTCGGCAACGAAGGTGGTGGCTACGTGGCTCTGGTGAATGGGGCTGAAATTTCCCCACAAGCTCTGGATCGCGAGTACGCCGAGCAAAAAAATCGCTTACAAAAAGCCTTTGGTGGCAAGTTGCCTGCGGGCATGGGTGATGGCGGTTTTTTGAAAACCCAGGCCTTGGAAGCGTTGATCAATCGTGAGTTGTTGCGTCAAGCAGCGGACACAGAGGGTTATCGCATTGGTAATGACCTGTTGGTTAAGCAGATTCGTTCTGAGAAGGTGTTTCAAAAAAACGGGCAGTTTGATAACGACACCTACGAAGCACAATTGCGTTCCATCGGTTACTCCTCGGTGCAGTTTGAAGCCTCGGTGCGTCGTGCTGCGGCCTTGGATCAGATTCGTCAGGGGCTGGTGGATACCGCCTTTGTATTGCCCAGCGAAGAGCAGCAGATTGCTCTGTTGAAACGTCAGCAGCGGGAGGTTGCTTCCATTCAGTTGCCGTTGGCCAATTATCGTCAAAATGTAGACGTCTCTCAGGCTGAGATCGAAGCCTATTTTGCCGCTAATCAAGCGCGTTACCAGTACCCTGAAAAGGTCAAACTGGAATATCTAGAGCTGGATACGCAAGTGCTGTTGCCCGAGGTGGTGATTGAAGAGGACGAGCTACGACAGGCCTATCAGGATCAACAAGAGAGCCTGGGTCAAGCAGAGGAGCGTGAGGCTGCGCACATTCTGTTGAAGCTGGCAGCGGATGCGTCTGATACAGAGATTGCTAAACGCAAGCAAGATATGCTGGAGATTAAACAGCGTTTGGCCGCAGGTGAAACCTTTGCTGAGTTGGCCAAAATACTTTCGGAAGATCCAGGTTCAGCCAAGCAGGGCGGTGATCTGGGCAACGTGGCTCGTGGCATGATGGTTAAGTCGTTTGAAGAGGCCTTGTTTGCCATGCAAGCAGGTGAGGTCAGTGAGCCGGTGCAGAGTCAATTTGGTCTGCATCTGATTCAGCTTAAAAGCATCAAAGCCGCTGCGGTCAAACCCTTTTCTGAGGTTTCAGCGCAATTGGAAACTGAGTTGAAACAGAAGAAAATTGAAGAGTCGCTCTTTTATGATCGCTCTGAATTGCTGGGCAATGAGAGTTATGAAAACGTCGATTCGTTGCTGCCCGCAGCGGAAGCCACGGGTCTGAAAATTCAGGTCTCTGACTGGATTGAACGTGGCAGTCTCAAGGGCATTGCCCAGTATCCTAAAGTCCGTCAAGTGGCGTTCAGCGAAGAGGTCTTGCAAGAGGGGCGTAACAGCGCTGTGTTGGAGCTGGCGGACAACCACCAATTGGTGGTGCGTCTGAAAGAGCATCAGCCTGCCAGTGTCAAACCGTTGGCTGAGGTGAGCAAAGAGATCAAGATGGTGTTGTCGGATCGTAAAGCACGTCTGACTCAGCAAGAGGCGGCGGATAAGCTGTTAAGTGATCTGAAAGCCGGTGGTTCGGTGGCAGCTTTGGTGGATGCGGCCAAGCTTGATTACAACGAAGCGAAATGGGTGGGTCGTAACGACACCACTCAAGAGCCAGCGCTGCTGAAGCAGTTGTTTAAAATGGCCAAACCAACGGCAGATAAAGCCCGCTTTGATCTGGTACGTCTGCCCTCAGGTGATCAGGCGGTGCTGATTTTGAGTGGCGTGAAAACCGCTGAGGCAGCATCCGATGTGGATACAACAAAATCAAGCAATCGTGATCGTATGGCTCAGTCCCGTGGTTTGGGTGAATACAGCGCTTGGCTTGAGGTGCTTAAATCTGAAGCGGAGATCGTCCGTCGCAGTGACTTGTAACCGAAACAGGTTGTTCTGCCCATAAAAAAGCCCGACTTAAGTCGGGCTTTTTTATGTCCTCTACAACAGCATTATTGTAGGTTGCGGTTAGGCCAAAGGCCGTAACCCAACAAAGTTCTCGCATTGTGTTTGGGAGGGGTCATGCAAATCTTGCAGCATTTTTAAGCAGTTGATCGGTGAGGCCGTAGATGTCATCTAAGCTATCAATTGGATGTCTAATTTCTTTTTTATCTTCACCAATGATTCCAACATATAGTTGTTTTGCATTGAAGTGTAAACGGCATAACGGCTTACGATTGTTATCATCTAAGAGTGCGCCAAAATAGCTTTTTGTGTCGCGTGCAATGATGCGCGACACATCGAACTTGGCTCGTAGAATTGCTTTAATGATATTGAACCCGTCGATTTCATCTTGAGTAGTAATTATGCCAGGTTTTGTTTCTTCGTTTACTTCAGCTTCAACTTCTTCAGTTGCTGATAGAGGCTGAGTTTCAGCAGCAATTTCTTCGTTTGTGCCAATTGCTGATTTTAGGCGATCATTGATGCTGTCGTTCAAGAACTGTTTTAGAGCCTTCGTTGTAATTTCAAGGAACTGAGCTTTCACCTTTGCAGTTTGAACACCATCATAGGCTTTAGAGGTAAAAAATTTAACGAAGTCCTCTTCTGGACTCTTGAACTGTTCTTGAAGTACTTTCTTTATTTGACTTAGGTATTTTAATTCACCAGCAGCGCCGACAACAGAATCGACATCAAAAGATGACTTGGTCAGTTTTTTGATTTCTGGAACGATGTGTTCATCAAGCTCGGACATATTCAAGGTTAGAAATGGCTTGTCGTCCATCTTGTTTGGGGTGTCTAAGTCAGTATAAAACTCGTAGATTTCACCGTTGGTTAGAATTGCAATTCGGGCATTCGTGACGGAGAAGTAGCGGAAGAGTTGACTGGCGTGTTTAGTAGAGAGTTTTTCGCCAAACTTTTTACACTCAATCAAGATCTGAACTTCACCCTCTTTCAGTAGAGCGTAATCAACTTTTTCACCCTTTTTTATGCCAGTATCAGCGTTGAACTCTGGGACGACTTCGGTCGGGTCAAAGACATCGTAGCCAAGAACTGAATGTAAAAATGGCATAATAAGCGCATTTTTTGTCGCTTCTTCCGTTTCCAGTGATGCACCAACTTGAGAAATTTTTTTTGATAGGTTTTGTAAGCGTTCGATGAAATCCATAACCGACCTTCATTATTTGACTGTTAAAGAAGCTTTATATTACCAGAATTTTATACCTAAGCGACTAGGTTTGATGTCGGGTTACGCTACGCTAACACCGACCTACGATTGCTGTGTAACATCAGTCCATAAAAAAGCCCGACTTAAGTCGGGCTTTTTTATGTCTACAAAATCTCTAAGAGCAGATCAGATGTAGGGGTTGGGCATAGCGGAGATATTAAATCCACCATCGACGTAGGTCACTTCACCGGTGATGCCACTGGCCAGATCAGAACAGAGGAAGGCAGCTGAGTTGCCGATCTCATCAATGGTGACGTTGCGGCGCAACGGTGAGCAGTCGGCGGCGTAGTCGAGCAGCTTACGGAAATCACCGATGCCTGCTGCGGCCAAGGTGCGTACAGGGCCTGCTGAGATGGCATTGACGCGGATGCCTTTTGGGCCGAGAGAGTAAGCCAGATAGCGCATATTGGCTTCCAAGCTTGCTTTAGCAACGCCCATGACGTTGTAGTTGGGCATCGCCATTTCTGCACCGATGAAACTTAAGGCCAGCATTGACGCATCGCGACCTTCCATCATTTTGCGTCCCGCTTTGGCCAGAGCGCCGAAGCTGTAGGAGCTGATGTCGTGCGCCAGTTTGAAACCTTCACGATCCACTTGGTCGGTGTAATCCCCTTCCAGCTGATCTTTGGGTGCAAAGGCCACGGAGTGAACGATGATGTCCAAGCCATCCCAATGTTTGCCCAGTTCGGTGAAGACCGCTTCGATTTGTTCGTCACTGGAGACGTCACAAGGCAGAGCCAACTCTGAGCCGCAGTCGGCAGCAAATTGTGTCACTCGTTCTTTTAGACGGTCGTTTTGGTAGGTAAGCGCAATCTCAGCACCTTCACGATGCAGGGCTTGAGCAATACCCCAAGCGATGGATTTTTTACTGGCGACCCCAACGATGAGAGCGCGTTTTCCTTGAAGGAAGCCCATGGATAACTCCGGTTATTTTTTTGTGTGCTGAATAATAGTCTGTATCGCGCGCTAAGATACCCTAGAATTGTCTTTTTTTCTAGCAGAGGAATCGTTGATGTCCAAAATTACCCCTCTGGGTCGGTTGTTTTTCGGCTCTGTTGCTCTTTTGTTGACCTTGTTACCTGGATTTGTTGCTGCTCAGCCGTCGATGGGCTTGGGTTACACACCCAAATACGCCGTTGGATTTGACCATTTTGACTACAGTAATGCCGTTGCGCCAAAAGGCGGTGATCTGGTGTTGGCTGGTTTTGGTACTTTTGAGACCTTGAATCCTTATTTATTGAAGGGGCTTTCGGCGGAAGGTTTAGGAGGATTGGTTTTTGAGACTCTGATGGAAAAAAGCTTGGATGAGCCGTTTAGCATGTACGGCTTGTTGGCGGAAGACATTGATCTGGCCGCCGATGGTTTGTCGGTGCAGTTTCACCTGAATCCTATGGCGCGTTTTTCCGATGGTTCAAGCGTGACTGCCGAGGATGTGAAGTTCTCTTTTGATACCTTGAAAAGCGAACAAGCACATCCGCAATTTCGTCTCTATTGGGGCGATGTGACAGAGGCGGTGGTGCTGGATGAACGCACGATTCGATTTGATTTTGCGCGTAAAAACCCAGAATTACATCTGACCTTGGGGGAGCTGCCGGTTTTTTCTCGTGCTTGGGCCGGTGATAAAACCTTTGATAAAGTGGTGCAGAGCAAACCCATTGCCAGCGGCCCGTATCAAGTGGCCAAGTTTGAGACCGGCAAATACATTCGTTATCAGAAAAACCCAAATTATTGGGCAAAAGACCTCAATGTCCGCAAAGGCTTTTATAACTTTGACTCGGTGACGTTCAAATATTATAAAGACATGACTGTGGCACTGGAGGCCTTCAAAGCGGGGGAGTTTGATTTTCAGTTGGAGAATCACTCCAAACGCTGGGCGCGGGATTATCAGGGCAGTAAGTTTAAACAGGGTGTCATTAACAAAGAGACCGTTTCACACAGCAACAACGCCGGAATGCAGGGGTTTGTCTTTAACTTGCGTCGTGAGCGCTTCCAAGATCGAGGGGTGCGTCGTGCTATTACTTTGGCGTTTGATTTTGCTTGGTCAAATAAAAACCTCTTTTACGGTCAATACGTGCGTTGTGACAGCTACTTTAGCAATACTGAACTGGCCGCCGATAAGGGCAAGCCGATGGGAGACGAATTGGCACTGTTGGAGCCGTTTCGTGATCGCTTGCCTACTGAGGTGTTTGCCGAAAAAAGTCAACCGCCGGTAAGTGACAACTCTCGCCAGTTGCGTAAAAATTTACGCCAAGCGAAAAAACTGCTTACCGAGGCTGGTTGGAAAATCAAACAGGGTCGGTTGGTAAATGCTAAGGGTCAGGTTTTTGAGTTTGAATTTTTGCTGGCACAGAAAGGTTTTGAACGTATTTTGGCTCCTTTTGCGCGTAACTTGAAAAAACTCGGCATCAAAATGAACTACCGCACCGTGGACACCTCGCTCTATCAGCGTCGTGCCGATACCTTTGATTACGATATGATGGTGGTCAGTTATGGTCAGTCGCAATCCCCTGGCAATGAGTTAAAGAACATGTTTCATTCCAATTCGGCCAATCAAAACGGCTCGCGTAATTACATGGGTTTAAAAGATCCGGTGGTGGATGAATTGCTGGATAAAATTATTTATGCTAAAAATCGTGCTGAGTTGAAAGTGGCGGCGCAGGCATTGGATCGGGTTTTGATGTACGGTGACTATCTGCTGCCCAATTGGTACATTGATCAACACCGCATTGCTTACTGGAATAAGTTTGCCTATCCGAAAACCTTACCACTCTATTTTTCAGCCACCGATTGGATGCTGAAAACTTGGTGGTCTAACGAGAAACCATAACGTGTTGGTCTATATTTTAAAACGTCTGTTGTTGATGATTCCGACCCTGTTCGGAATTATGTTGATCACTTTTTTGGTGACCCAATTTGTTCCCGGTGGACCGGTGGAACAGATGGTTAATCAGCTTTCAGGTAAGGGAGCAGTGGGCGAGGCCAGTTCCGGCTCAGAGAGCCTTTATCGTGGTCAGCAGGGTTTGGATCCGGAAATTGTCGCTAAACTTCGCAGTTATTACGGTTTTGATAAGCCCGCTTATGAGCGGTTTGTCATTATGATGGGTAATTATCTGCGTTTTGATTTTGGTGAAAGTTATTTTCATCATAAATCGGTGATGGAATTGGTGGCGGATAAATTGCCGGTCTCCATCAGTTTGGGGATCTGGACGTTTCTGATTACTTATTTGATCTCCATTCCCTTGGGGATTAAAAAAGCGATTCGTGACGGTTCGCGTTTTGATACTTGGACGAGCACCTTGATTCTGGTCGGTTACGCCATTCCGGGCTTTGTTTTGGGCATCACTCTGCTGGTGTTGTTGGGGGGCGGCAGCTTTTGGGACTTGTTCCCGCTGCGGGGTTTGGTCTCGGATAACTGGGATGAGCTGTCGTGGTGGAGCCAGATCACCGATTACCTTTGGCATATGGTGTTGCCGATCACCGCCATGTCGGTGGGCAGCTTGGCGGTGATGACCTTGTTGACCAAAAACAGTTTTGTTGAAGAGGTTCGCAAACAGTATGTGATTACCGCCCGCGCCAAAGGTTTATCGGAAAATGCGGTGATGTATCGGCATGTGTTTCGTAATGCCATGATCCCGTTGGTGACCGGTTTTCCGGCGGCCTTTGTGGGGGCTTTTTTTACCGGCAGTTTGCTCATTGAGCAGATATTTTCTTTGGATGGGCTGGGTCTGTTGGCCTATGAGTCGGTGTTGCAGCGGGATTATCCGGTGGTGTTGGGGACGCTTTATATGTTCAGTATTTTGGCTCTGGTGGCAAAACTGTTGTCGGATTTGAGTTACGTTTTAATTGATCCACGGATTCAATTTGAGTCGGCCTCATGAGTATCGAAACGGTGAAAAATCTCTCGCCAGGGGCGCGAGCGTGGCGGCGTTACAAGGCCAATCGACGCGGTTATTACAGTCTGTGGATTTTCACTTTTCTGTTTGTATTAAGTCTGTTTGCTGAGGTCTTGAGCAACGACAAACCGCTGCTGCTTCAGTATCAGGGCGAGCTTTATTCGCCGTTGTTGGTCACCTATCCTGAGACCACTTTTGGCGGAGATTTTGAGACCGAGGCGGATTACAACGATCCCTATATTCGTGACAAGTTGAATGCAGGGGAGAACTGGGTGTTGTTTCCACTCAATCCCTACAGTTACAACAGCATTAATTACGAGACCGATCAGCCCAATCCGGCACCGCCATCAGCGGATAATATTTTGGGTACAGATGATCGGGGTCGGGATGTGATGGCGCGCTTGATTTATGGTTTTCGTCTGTCGGTGTTGTTTGCTTTGGCTTTGACCGTGGTGGGGACGTTGATTGGTATTTTAGCCGGTGCCTTGCAGGGCTATTTGGGTGGCCGTTTTGACCTCTTTATGCAGCGTTTTATCGAGGTTTGGGGTTCGATGCCGGAGCTGTATCTGCTGATCATTTTCTCCTCTATTTTTCAACCCAGCGTCTGGTTGTTGATTATTTTGCTGTCGTTGTTTGGCTGGATGGGATTAGCAGATTACGTTCGTGCTGAGTTTTTACGTGGTCGTAATATGGATTATGTCCGTGCTGCACAGGCGTTGGGGGTGGGTCATCGGCAGATTATGTTCCGCCATCTGTTGCCCAACGGCATGACTCCGGTGATTACTTTTTTGCCGTTTCGTATCAGCGGTTCCATTTTGGCTTTGACCAGCTTGGATTTTCTTGGTCTTGGGGTGCCGCCATCGACCCCCAGTTTGGGCGAGTTGCTGTCGCAGGGTAAGGAGAACATTGATGCTTGGTGGTTGTCCATGAGCACCTTTGGGGTGCTGGTGGGGACGTTAGTATTGCTGATTTTTATTGGCGATGCCTTGCGTGAGGCGATGGACATTCGACGGGGTTGAGGGTGGGTTAGCAAACCCGCCCATAAAGTTGATTAAGGTGCAGACAGTGAGCGGCCAACTCGTTGTTTAAACTGCCTTGCTGATAACGCCAAGTCCAATTATCACTGCTGTCAATTCCAGGTAGGTTCATCCGTTCTGCACTTCCCAAGCTGAGGATGTCTTGCACCGGCAAAATCGCCAGTTGTGAAACGGACGCGAGGGTGGCTCGGATCAGTGGCCACGGCATCGTCTCTTGAGGATGGCCAAGATAGTCATTGATGTTCTGTTGCAGTGACTCCGGCGCACTTTGAAACCAGCCCAAGGTGGTGTCGTTGTCGTGGGTGCCGGTGTAAACGACGCTGTTGTTCTGGTGATTGTGGGGCAGGTAAGGATTGCTGGCTCCGCCTTCAAAAGCGAACTGTAAGATTTTCATCCCCGGCAGCTGAAATTGCTGACGCAATGCCTCCACCTCGGCGGTGATGATGCCCAGATCCTCGGCGATGATCGGCAGTGGATCGAAATGGTCATGGAAGGTGTTGAACAGCGCCTCTCCGGGGGCGTTGACCCACTGGCCCTCTTGCGCGGTGGGGCAGTGGGCGGGGATCTCCCAATAAGCATCAAAGCCACGAAAGTGGTCGATGCGCACCAGATCAAACAGATCCAATTGGCTCTCCATGCGTCGCAACCACCACTGAAAACCGTCCTCTTGCATCGTCTGCCAGCGGTAGAGGGGATTGCCCCAACGCTGGCCGGTGGCGGAGAAGTAGTCGGGCGGTACACCCGCCACCACGCTGGGCTGACCGTTGTCATCCAGAAAGAAAAGTTCTTGTTGACTCCAAACATCGGCGCTGTCGTGAGCGACAAAAATGGGGATGTCGCCAAACAGTAAAATACCCTGCTGATTGGCGTAGTCGCGTAGTTGATGCCATTGGCGGAAAAAGAGAAACTGCTCGAATTGATGATAATGAATGCTGCAGGACAGTTCGCTCTGCTGTTGTTGCAGTGCTTCAGGATGACGATGGCGCAGTGCTTCTGGCCAAAACCACCACGGTTGGCCTTGTTGTTGTTCTTTCAGAGATTGATAGAGCGTGTAGTCGTCGAGCCAGCCCTGATGCTGCTGTTTGAATTCTTCTAGTGCTTGCTGATCCGTTTCGTTGGCGTGCTGCTGGAAACCTTGCCAAGCTCGTTTCAGGCAGCGTTGCCGACACTGCTCGGGACGTTCGTCGCTGGGGCGTTGCAGTGCTTCAGTGGTCAGCCAGTTGCTTTCGACCAGCTGTTCCAGATTGATCAGGTAGGGGTTGCCTGCGTGGGCGGAGTAGCTTTGATAGGGTGAGGCGTTGTAGGCCACCGGCCCCAGCGGCAGGGTCTGCCAGACGCTGAAACCGGCCTGCTTGAGAAAATGAACAAAGGCGTAGGCCTCGGCTCCCAAGTCACCGCAGCCCATGTTGCCAGGCAGTGAGGTAGGGTGCAGCAGCAGACCGGAACGGCGTTGATCCAAGGTGGCTGGGGACGATTGCAAGAGACTCTCCTATTGACCTGGACGCATGACACCACCGAGAGAGGGATCACCGCTGCCGTGGGCGAAGCGTTGTGCCAGATAATGCGGCGGTTCAACCCCCAATAGAGTGTAGAGGTTGCTCAGATGGAGACGAAACAGTTGCTCGAAACTGCTCACCGCCGCCTCTGGATTGTAGTCGCCAAACCACCAGAACCAGTCGGAGCTTTCACAGGTGGCGAGCTGATGTTGCAGGGCGTTGAGCTGTTCTTCGCTAAAGCTTTTTGCCGCTAAGGTCGCATCGTAACTGCGTTTGGCATCGCAGAGCATGTCCCAACCGCGATTTTTATCTTTGTCACCAATCCAAGTGGAGAAGGTGCCGTAGACCCAACTGCCTGCCACCAGTGGCGGAGAGGGTTTGTGGGTTTGTTGCCGACTCAAATCGGCGAAGGTGGTGAGCTTGAGGGTTGGGTGTTTTTCCAGTGCGGCGTAGAGCTGATCGAGAAAGTGAAAACCGTTTTCGGGGAAATGTTCCCACGCGTTTTCGCCGTCCATAATAATCGAGACCACGCTGCCAGGCTGGTGTGCTGCGGCGCTGCGAATGGTTTCCAGATGATTGAGCAGATCACCGACCGCATCTTCGGTGTGCCAGTTGGCGTAGTGAAAACCGATCAGATCCGAGAGGCCGTCGTCGCGGAAAAAGAGCTGAGTGCCGGAGTTTTCGTCCTGATAGCCTTGATGCAGCCAATTTTTATGCTGCTCGTCCCGTGGCCAGCCGGACTGTTGCAGGCTGTTGCTGAGCACGGTTTCGCCGCTGGCCAGCCACTTGATTCCAGCATCGGCGTAGAGTTGCAGGCTGGCTTGGCTGGTGCCGCCTTCGGAGGGCCAGCAGCCTTTGGGTTTGAAGCCAAAGTGGTGTTCAAAGGTTTTGATGCCTTCCTCAATATGCCAGCGAGCGCGGGTTTCGCCGTCGGGGTAATTGGCCAAAATGGGCAACTTGACCTCTGGCATTGCTTCACGGGCGCTGTTGAAATCCAGCAGCAACGGCACGATGGGGTGGGCTTGTGGTGACAGTGCCAGTTCAATTTGTCCCCGTTGCGCCAGCACCTTGTAACGATTGAGCACCCCTGAGAGCAGCTCGCCGATGATCTGCATCAGTTGATGGCGGTCGGAAAGCGTGTAAGCGGAGCCTTTTTCGATCAGGGCTTGCACCCGTGGATCTTGGCGACGCACCGTTTCTCCCAACCACGCCAGATGGTACCAAACCAACAGATCGGCCAGATAGTGGTCGCTGAGGTAGCCGATGCTGTTTTTTTCTTCCTGAATCAGCCGAGCCAAATTGGCGAGGCGTTGATAAGGCGGAAAACGGTGGATAAAGCGCTGTTCGTTGACCCGCAGACAGGCGCTGATCAGCGCTTGGCGTGGCTCTTGTTCGCTGGGCAAAATGGCGGTGTCTAACGCTGCCAGCAGTGGATCACGCAGCGCCGTGCCATCGCTCAGGTAGGCCTGCACCTGCTGGGCGTAATCTTCGATCTGGTTAAGTAGAATGGGGGCAAAGTTGACCACCACCCGTGCGGCGGGGTGATTCTCCAGGTGTGCCACCATATCCACATAATCTTTGATGGCGTGCAGGTAAGTCCAAGGAAGATGGTACTCACCGGTGAGGTGATCGCGGTACTCCGGCTGGTGCATGTGCCAGCAGAAGACCACATTGAGAGGAGACTCATTTTGCATTGTGAATGACCTGTTCTAACATTTCGGGCACCACCAAGGTAACGCCGTTGTCGGTGACGTGAAACCGTTTTCGGTCTTCGTCGCTGTTTTCACCGATCACCGTACCTTCGGGAATGAGACAGCCTTTGTCGATGACGGCTTTTGTGATCCGGCAATTGCGGCCAATTTCCACATTGGGCAGAATCACTGAATCTTCGACCAAGGAATAAGAGTTCACCTTGACATTGGAGAACAGCAGCGAGTGGCGCACGGTGGCTCCAGAGATCAAGCAGCCGCCGGAGACCATCGAGTCCACTGCCATGCCGCGCCGGTCATCGTTGTCAAAGACAAATTTGGCCGGTGGCAGTTGTTCTTGATAAGTCCAAATAGGCCACTCTTCATCGTAGAGGTTCAGCTCGGGGCTAACGCCGATCAGCTCCAAGTTGGCTTCCCAGAAGGAGTCCACCGTGCCCACATCGCGCCAGTAGGCTTGATTGCCTTTGTGCAGTTGCGACAGCGGACAGGCGACGACGTTGTGTTCATCAATGATGCTGGGAATGATGTCGTGACCAAAATCGTGCGTCGAATCTGAATTTTTAGCATCTTTAACCAACTGTTCATAAAGAAACTCGGTATTGAACAGATAGATGCCCATGGAGGCCAGCGCGATCTCAGGGTGACCTGGCATCGCTTCTGGTTGTTCGGGTTTCTCTGAAAATTTGGTGATGCGGTTTTTCTCATCCACACTCATGACGCCAAAGCCTTTGGCGCTCTCTAGGTCAATTTCAATACAGCCGATGGTCATGTCGGCATTGTTTTCCAAATGGTGTGCCAACATCAGGCCGTAATCGGTGCGGTAGATGTGATCGCCAGCCAAAATCAAGACGTAATCGGGATTGTGACTGCGAATGATGTCCAGATTTTGATAGACCGCATCGGCGGTGCCGGTGTACCAACTGTTGACGATGCGTTGTTGAGCGGGCAGCAGCTCAATGAACTCACCGAATTCACCGCGAAAAATCCCCCAGCCTTTCTGAATGTGGCGGATCAGAGAGTGGGATTTGTATTGGGTTAAGACGGCAATGTTGCGAATGCCGGAGTTGACACAGTTGGAGAGGGCAAAGTCGATGATGCGAAATTTGCCGCCAAAGGGCACCGCCGGTTTGGCGCGCCAATTGGTGAGGTGTTTGAGGCGCGAGCCGCGTCCACCGGCGAGAATCAAGGCGAGGGTGTTACGGGTTGGGTGGCTGATAAAGCGTGCTGTATAATCGGGGTTCATGTCTCTTCCATCTGAGTTAATAGAGAAAACTGCTTAGGTGTTACATAGCCTAAGATGCAGTAATAAATAGCACAGACTTTTCATGATGAACACTAAATTCTTGTATTTTGTTGCTATTTTTGCTCTGATGGCCAAGAATTTTTGTTCTTTCGATTTTCAGAACTCTGCATAACACCTGATGAGGCGGTAACCCATGGATCAAACAGACGATTCTCAGCAAATTACAGCCGAGATGCAACGGATTATCGACAGCAGGCATCATGATCCCTTTGAGGTATTGGGTAGGCACTCTGCGGGTGAGGTAGAACAGGTCACCTTGTTTTTGCCCAAAGTACGTTGGGTTGAATTTGTCCACAATGGTGAGCGTTTGAGCCGCATTGAGGGCAGTGATTTTTTTGTCTGGCAAGGTCAAGTGAATCAGTTGCCAAAACCGTACCGTTTGCGCGGTGAGGAGAGCAACGGCAATGCATTTGAACGTCATGACCCTTACTGTTTCGGTGAGCAGTTGGGGGAGTTGGACATTCATCTCTTTAACGAGGGCAAGCATTGGCACGCTTACCGCTTTTTAGGTGCGCATCAACACACGGTGGAGGGCATTCAAGGGGTGTTGTTTGCGGTTTGGGCACCGGGTGCAGAGCGCATCAGTGTGGTGGGTAGTTTTAATCAGTGGGATGGTCGTTGTCATCCGATGCGGGTGCGTGGTGGCAGCGGGGTTTGGGAGCTGTTTATCCCTGAGCTGTCTCTGGGAACGATCTATAAGTTTGAGATCCGCAACGCCAAGCACGGTTCGATCGGTCTCAAATCGGATCCCTATGGCCAATTTTTTGAACAACGCCCCGACACCGCCAGCATTGTGTTGGCGGTGTCCGAGTACGCTTGGCAAGATGATGGTTGGATAAGCGCTCGCCAGCAGCGCGATTGGCTGCAAGAGCCGCTCTCCATTTATGAGTTGCATCTGGGGTCTTGGCAGCGGGGAGCGGACGGTGGTTTTGTTAATTATCGTCAGATCGCTAAACAGCTGGTGCCCTATGTGAAGCGTTTGGGTTTTACCCACATTGAGCTGTTGCCGATTTCAGAGCATCCGTTGGACGCCTCTTGGGGTTATCAAACCACCGGTTTTTATGCCCCCACCAGCCGTTTTGGAACACCGGATGATTTTCGTTATCTGATTGATCACTGCCATGAAAACGGCATTGGGGTGTTGTTGGATTGGGTGCCCGCTCATTTCCCCAAAGATGCCCACGGTTTGGGGCGTTTTGATGGCGAGGCACTTTATGAACACGCTGATCCACGCCAGGGAGAGCACCGCGATTGGGGTACCTTGATCTTTAACTACGGTTGCAGCGAGGTGAAAAATTTCCTCATTTCCAATGCCATTTACTGGATGGAGGAGTTTCATCTTGACGGTTTGCGGGTCGATGCGGTGGCTTCAATGTTGTATCTGGACTACTCCCGTGAAGCGGATGATTGGATTCCCAATAAGCATGGTGGACGGGAGAATTTAGAGGCCATCGCTTTTCTGCGGGAGATGAACGAAATTGTTCATGCTCGTTTTCCAGGGGCGATGGTGATGGCAGAAGAGTCTACCTCGTGGCCGCAGGTGACTCGACCGACTTGGTTGGGAGGGCTGGGTTTCTCGATGAAGTGGAATATGGGTTGGATGCACGATACTTTGGGTTATTTCCAGCAAGATCCGGTCTATCGTCAGTACCATCATGACAAACTCACTTTTGGTCTGTTGTATGCGTTTCAGGAGAATTTTGCCCTGCCCTTTTCACACGATGAGGTGGTGCATGAAAAAGGTTCGATGATCGCCAAAATGCCGGGAGATGAGTGGCAAAAGTTTGCTAATTTGCGGCTGCTCTACACCTACCTCTTTACCTATCCTGGCAAAAAACTGCTCTTTATGGGCTGTGAGTTTGCTCAGTATCGTGAGTGGGATGAAAATGTTTCACTGGATTGGGGGTTGCTGGAGGACGGTAAGCACCGTGGTATGCAGCAGTTGGTGGGGGATCTGAACGGTCTGTATCGAAACCAAGCGGCTCTCTATAAACACGATTTTGATGGTGAAGGCTTTGAGTGGATTGATTGCCACGACAGCTCGCAATCGGTGTTGAGTTACCTGCGTCACAGTGAGGAGGAGACCATCGTGGTGGTGCTGAACTTTACTCCGGTGCCGCGAGAGAATTACCGGATTGGTTTGCCGGAAGCCGGTGAGTATGAGGTGTTGTTTAACTCCGATTCGAGTTACTACGGTGGTACAAATATGGGCAATCCACCGCGTTTTAGCAGCGATGCCAGCGAGTGGATGGGTAAGGCGCATTCGGTGGCGTTGACCTTGCCGCCGTTGGCGGGTTTGATTTTGCGGCGCTGTTGATACTGAATCGAAACGTGATTTAGGCCACTCAGCTTGGCTGACTTGAGCGCCTCCTTGGCGCTCTCTCATATCTGATTCGATCCATGAGGTGTTGGGATTTTGGCTTGTATATGATTTGGTTTTCCATTACTCTTGCGCTTTTCTTATCCGGATAACACTCGGATATTGGGTAATAGGCGGATGAATTAATCCATATATTGAGAGAAATAGCCGGATGAGCTTGTCCGGATAACACATCGTTGAACAAAACCGCTTCGCGGTAGCTTTCCCTCCGTTGA